>JAIXUR010000205.1 GCA_027483425.1 Cyanobacteriota bacterium
CGCGACCAATCGGGCTTAGAGGGTGTTTGAAAAGGGTTGTTCCAGGTATAGTTTGCCACCAATAGGCAGCAAAAACGCTGAATTTTGAGGACATTAGGGACGCGCTCAAAAATAAAGTACCAACGGCCACCCTGAGATAAGGGACACGCAAGAAAATAAGGTACCAATTGTCGACTTTCTCAGCGGTGCATTGCTGCGCGAATGCACCCTACAGCGATCAACACACCCGGCACCTTATTTAGAGGCACGTCCCTTAGCGGTGGTTTCAACAGCCTGCGGCAATCCGCCTCCTGATCGCCCACGCGTTGGGAACGACCCCAGCTCAGGAGTCCAATCCCATGACGTTTAACGGCAGCCCGGCGACTGGGAAAGAGCTTAAGGGATAGAAAAGTCAGTTCGTCCGAGTAGAACGTGAAGAAAAGCCTAAAATCCCCCAAGGTGGCGCTAAAAGTGGCCTACTTACCTGTGCAAAGAACTAAGCCATCGGCCACAATAAGGTCAAGATTGGCTGGGTACGATATTATCCCCGACTCATCTTTCCTTCGTGCCTAGGCTGGTGTTATCGCAATGTCAACTTCTTCCTCTCCCCGCCTGCTGTCTCTGGTACGTTCGTCGGTGCTGGCCCTAGCGCCCCTGGCGCTCTCAGCTATGGCGGCAGAGGTCACCCTAGCCGCAGAGGTCACCCCGTCGCCAGCGGCTACCCCTGCATCAGGATCGGCATTTGAAGATAGCCCAAAAGCTGTTATCGACGAAGCCTGGCAAATTATTAACCAAGAATATGTAGACGCCAGCTTTAACCAGCTCGACTGGCAGGTCATTCGCCAAGACTTGCTAGGGCGAGACTATGCCTCTCCAGATGCCGCCTACAGCGCATTGCGGGCAGCCATGCGTCAGCTTAACGACCCCTACACCCGGTTTTTGGCACCCGCAGAATATGCCGAATTAACCGATCAAACCTCGGGCGAGACCTCGGGCATTGGCGTCAGGCTAGAGCGGAATAACCAGACCGGGGCCATGCTGGTGGTGGGCGTTGCCCCCGGTTCTCCGGCCGAGCAAGCGGGACTGGTGGTGGGCGATCGCATTCTACTCGTCGATGGTCAGAGCGTCGAGCGGCTGCCCCCCGAAGGGGTCTTGCAGCAGCTGCGGGGGGATGAGGGTTCCCAGATCACGCTCACCGTTTCTCGCAACAGTGGGGCCCCTCGCACGCTCATTTTGACCCGCACCCTGATCGATTTACCCACCGTGGAGTACGCCCAAAAGACGGTGGGAGGACGCCCCATTGGCTACATTCGCCTGATCGAGTTTAACGCCCAGGCTGCCCCCCAAATGTCGGCCGCCATCAATGCTCTGGTCGATGCCGGGGTAGAGGGGTTTGTCCTTGACCTGCGCGGTAACCCCGGTGGTCTCCTGATGTCCAGCATCGACATTAGCCGCATGTGGCTGCAGCATGGGGCCATTGTCAGCACCCTCGATCGCGACGGCAATGACGACGCGATCTCGGCCAATCGCACCGCGCTGACCCAGCTGCCCTTGACGGTGCTGGTCGATGGGCGATCGGCTAGCTCCAGCGAAATTTTGACCGGTGCCCTCCAGGACAACAACCGCGCCACCGTGGTGGGTGCCCCCACCTACGGTAAGGCCCTGGTGCAGTCACTGCATGGGCTTTCCGACGGCTCTGGCATCACTGTTACCGTGGCCCACTACTACACCCCTGACGGTACCGATATCAGTCGGCGGGGCATTATCCCCGACGTGGTCGTCAATTTAGACGATCGCCAGCGCCGGGAACTGTTTAGCAATCCCACCCTGCTCGGTACCGATGCCGATGTTCAATACCTCCGGGCCGCTGAGGTGCTGGAAGAAACTATCCTGGCCAATCAGGGATCGCCGACCCCTGGGGCCAGCCGGTTGGTGCGGGTACCCCAGGCGGAATAGGTGGGTCAAATAAATACCCACCTACAGCCCCTACAGCCGTCCGGCGTAGACCGTCATGGGCTCTTTGATAAACCGAATGTAGAGGTGCTTAAAGGTAGACTTTACGACCCGAGGCATGCCAAAGTCGATCGGCATGAGCTCGGCGGGCAGTTGCCAGTCGGCCACCTGGAGCCCCTCAGGGGTCAGCCGGGGGAAGACGATCTCGTCCCAGGTCGGACATACCCCTAGCCGTAGGGATTGCGCCACCGTCGGCACCACCAGGGGATCGACCCCCAGCATGGCCACCATGGCCCGGTCGAGGGCAAATACGTTTGGGGAGGCCCCCAATACCCCCAGATCCCTGGGCTCTCCGTTGCTGGGGCCATTGCCTTCGTGGCCGACAATGCCATCCACAATGGTGAGGGCCGGGTTGAGCAGGCGGGCGGTTTCGACCAGCATGGTGCCAAAGCGTTGAACGTCTTTGCCCGCTTCCATGTGCCACCAGGCTTTCATTTTGCCGGGTACGCAGCCAAAGAGATTCTTGACCCCCAGGGTGAGGGTGAGCTGCACGTGGGACTTCACCTTGGGCAGGTTGATGATGACATCGGCCTCCATGGCTTCCTTGGAAAGACGCAGGTGGTCAAACTCGGGATTATGGGTGGGGTAGCGATGACCGTGCAGCTCGACGATGGGCAGATCCAGTTCCTGGGCTAGGGGCAGGAGGCCATTGGCCTTGGCAACTCCCTGGGCCGTGCCAAAGGCGGGGCTGTCGCCTAGAAACGGGTGGCCCCCAGCGGCCCGCACCTGCTGAGCTACGCCATAGACCAGCTCAGGGTGGGTGGTGCAGGCCTTGGTGGGGCGAGCACCGGTGAGCAGATTGGGCTTGAGCAGCACGCGATCGCCCGGTTTGACAAAGGCACCCATGCCCCCCAAGGGCTCTAGCACCTGGGCGAGCGATCGCGCCAGTTCGGCCCTATGGTAAGACTGGGCACTAATCAGACTGACGGGCACGGCCATAGTACTGTCCTCTAAATCTAGATGGGCGATCGCTCTGCTTGGAGGATAGCGCGGAACCTCATTGGGGACAACGGGAGGGGGTGAGGGGGTGGATGAGTGGATGGGTAGTGGGTGGGTGAGTGGAATTGGCTTGGTGAAGCCTGGATTGGATCTCAATCTGGGTGTCAGCTTAAGCCTTGGAGAGAACTGCCGTATCCAGGAGTCAGGAGCCAGGAGCCAGGAGTCAGGAGTCAGGAGTCAGGAGCCAGGAGTCA
>JAIXUR010000471.1 GCA_027483425.1 Cyanobacteriota bacterium
GGAGGACCTGCTGCCCCAGATTGCCCAGCCCCTGTTAGTGCTCTGGGGAGAGAACGACCCCTGGACACCGATCAAAGGGGCTGAGGTCTACCGCCAGCTCGCGACAGATGGGGAGCGCCCCGGCCCAGTCACCTTCCACAGCATTGCCGACACCGGCCACTGCCCCCACGACGAACGCCCCGAGGTGGTCAATCCGCTGCTGCTAGACTGGTTGGACAGGCTGCCAGGGAGGTGATCGTTTGCTCATAGTTGCCTACGGTTTTTCTGGTGGGAACTCTAATGGTCGGGCATGTCTCTATGAAAACGATCTCAATTGAGGTTGGACATGGATTTACGCCCAATCAAAACTGAAGCAGACTATCAAGCAGCCCTTCGAGCAATCGAGTCCTTGTTTGAGAGTGCTCCTGATACCCCTGAGGCTGATCGGTTAGATGTGCTGAGCACCTTAGTGGAGGCCTATGAAAAAGCACATTTCCCGATCGAAATGCCCGATCCGATCGAGGCAATTCACTACTATATGGAGGCTCGCGGTTGGTCTCAGCAGGACTTAGAACCCTGTCTAGGGAGTCGGACTTGGGTATCTGAGGTGCTATTGCGTAAACGTTTGCTCACGTTAGAGATGATTCGTAAGTTGAATCAAGACCTGGGAATTCCCGCTGAGATTCTCATCCCGCCCTATGGGGCATTAGCCTCGTCAATTGCCCTAGAGTAAGTTAAAACCCGATTAACGCTTTCTACCCGCCGTCGTTCTTACCGCCATCGTCTATGTCTTCAGCGTCTCTTCAGGAGCGGCTCGATCGCTACTATCACCAGGTCAAGACCGTGATTTTGGCCCGGCAGCACCCGGTGAGTGGTCTGCTCCCGGCCAGCACGGCGGTGAATGTGCACGGCAACTACACCGATGCCTGGGTGCGAGACAATGTATACAGCATTCTGGCGGTGTGGGGAGTCGCCCTGGCCTACCGCCACCTGGATGACGACCGGGGCCGCACGGTAGAGCTAGAGCAGAGCGTCGTCAAGCTGATGCGGGGGGTGCTCCTGGCCAAGCTGCGCCAAGCGGAAAAGGTGGAGCAGTTTAAAGAACGGCAGGATCCCCTCAAGGCGCTCCATGCCAAGTACGACACCGGGAGTGGCCTGCCGGTGGTGGGCGACGACGAGTGGGGGCACCTGCAAATTGATGCCACCTCGGTGTTCTTGCTCATGCTGGCCCAGATGACCGCCTCGGGGCTGCAAATCATCTTTACCCAGGATGAAGTGAACTTTGTCCAAAACCTGGTCTACTACATTGGCCGGGCCTACCGCACCCCCGACTACGGCATTTGGGAGCGGGGCAATAAAATAAACCACGGCAAGCCCGAGCTCAACGCCAGCTCCGTGGGCATGGCCAAGGCGGCCCTGGAAGCGCTGCGGGGCTTTAACCTATTCGGCATGCGGGGCGGCCAATCCTCGACCATCCACGTGCTCACCGACGAAATTGCCCGCGCCCGCATCACCCTAGAGTCGCTGCTGCCCCGCGAGTCGGGATCCAAGGAGGTGGATGCGGCCCTGCTGAGCATTCTCAGCTACCCGGCCTTTGCCATCGACGATGAGCTCCTCGCCCGCAAAACCCGCCAAAAAATTATCGCCAAGCTCCAGGGCCCCTACGGCTGCAAGCGGTTTTTGCGCGACGGCCACCAAACGGTGATCGAAGACAACACCCGACTGCACTACGAGCCCGAAGAACTGCGGCAGTTTGAGCACATTGAGTGCGAGTGGCCGCTGTTTTTTACCTACCTGTGGCTGGACAGTCTGTTTTCGGGCGATCGCGACCAAATTCTCTTTTACCAGGAGCGGCTAGCGGCCCTGGTGGTCGACCACAACGGTCTGCCCCTGCTGCCTGAGCTCTACTACGTTCCCGCCGAAACCCTCGACCTCGAGCGCCAACAGCCCGGCAGCCAGACCCGCCTACCCAACGACAACCTGCCCCTGGTCTGGGCCCAGAGCCTCTATATTTTGGGCCAGCTGCTCCAGGAGGGGCTGATTAAACCGGCGGATATCGACCCACTGGGGCGGCACCAGGCGGTGGGCGACCACCGCTACCCGGTGGTGCAGGTGGCCTTGCTAGCGGAGGACAAGGCCCTGCAATTGGAGCTCAACACCTACGGCCTACCCACCCAAACCCTGGAGGAGGTGGCTCCGGTGCAGGTGTTTCCGGCCAGCGAACTGTCGGCCATCTATGCCGAAATCGGCAAAAACGAGAAGCTGGGCCTCACCGGTCGGCCAGTCCGACGACTGCGCAGTCTCACCACCTCCCGTATTTTTCGAATCCAGGGTGAGTCGGTGGTGTTTTTACCGTCGTTCTTAGACCAGCAGCGGTTTTACCTCACCCTCGACTACCACTTTTTAGTGGCCCAAATTCGCAGTGAGCTGGCCTACATCTACGACCACTGGCGCGAGCCGGGCCGACCCACGGTGACCCTGTTGCTGACCCACGCCATGTTTCAGCTGGGGCGCAAGCCCATTTTCGAATCGCCCCTGATGGCGCTGATGCAGGAGCTGATGGGCGATCGCTGCGATCATGTGCCGGTCAAGCTGAGCCCCCTCCACCAGCTGATGCGCACCACCGGCCTGGAGCGAGTAGACAACGTGAACAGCTACCAGCTCGGCAGTGCTTCCCTGGGCTATACCCCGCTGTGGACGGCCTATCTGGGCTTTGAAGCGGGCCATGATGGGCCCCTGTCCCTGCTGGAAGAGTACGACCTGGAGCACGAAACCAACCTGGAGCGATTGCTCACCCAGCTGCGCGAGTCGAACAACAGCTACGAACAAATTGAGCTATTGAGCACCCTCAAGCACCTGCGGGGCAGAGACTTTAACACCGGCTTGGGTGGCCCCAGCCGCTCGGTTAGCGTCGAGAACCTGCTCGATGAGGTCTATGCCAAGGCTAGCCAACTGGAGCAGTGGGGCATTTTGCGCCGGGCGGCGGGGCTGCTGGAGAAGGCCGACATCACCCTCTCTGACGCGGTGACCGAGCTGCTGGTGCGGCAAAAGCAAATTTCCGTGGGTAAATCCTACAGCGAAGACTCGCTGATTACCGAGCCCATGGGCCATAGCGAAATTGTCGATAAGATCCGCACCTTCTGCGGTGACGATGTGCGCGACCACGTGCTCACCCAGGAGATCTTAATTGACCTGAGCATTTTGATTAAGGCCGAGCCCACCCTGTTCGACGGGCTGATGACCCTGCGGGTGGGCTACCTGCTGCTGCTGATCACCAGCGAGCTGGCCCGCGAGCGCGATATTTCCCAGGACGAAGCCTACGGCCAGCTGATCGATCTCAGCCCCTTTGAGCTAAAAACCCGCCTGCGCCAGGTGCTCGCCGGGTTCGACGGGCTCAATCAATCGATCTTTCGGCGCGAGTCGCTCCACGTTAAGCCCCACACCCCCATCAACTGGCAGGTGGTGCCCGACGGCATTGAGCCCGAGGTCGTCGAAGCTGAGCCCACGCCCCAAGACTGGTGTCGCAAGCGCATGATCGACGGCGAAATCGCCCGCATGTCTGAGGATTTTTATACCCAGGTGTGGGAGGTGCTGCAGCACTCTAAGGGCATTGTGATCGGCAACAAGTTCGATCGCAAAAATCGACTGGACAGCGATCGCATTCTCTCCGAAATGACCCCCGGCGAGCAAAACTTCGAGCGCTACATCACCCACCTGCTGAACAAAATCCAGGCCCCGGAGTATCGCCACGTCAACCTCGAAGCCCTGCGGGAAATGGGCGAAATTTTCAAGGTCAACCCCGACCTCTACTTTGAAGACCACATTTACCTGGACGTGCTGATCGGCCACGCCGTGCGCCTGGGCTGGCTCGACCAGCAGCCCGATCGCGCCGCCACCTACGAGCACGACAAGGCCGCCGCCTGGCAGGCCTTCTACCAGCTACCGCCGACCCAGTGTGCCACCTACATCGCCATGGCGCTCCAGTTCCTCACCGTGCTCGGTGAAGCCGAAGGTGAGCCCTTGGAAGCAGTGGCGTCAGCCTAGTGGTCTGTCAAGCCTAAATTTGTAGGTTGGGTGGCGCGATAGCAGAACCCAACAAGGCTTACTGCTGTTGGGTTCCACTCCGCTGCACCCAACCTACGAGAACCCCAATTTTTAGGTTTGACGCTGCACTAGGCCATGACCGCTGTTAAGGTAGTTTGCGGGCTGGTGCGCCCTCTTCACGGGCCTGCTCCAGCTTGTACTCGGTCAATAGTTGGCCCATTTTGTGACGCATCTTGAGGTGGGTTTCAACCCCCTCGTAGGCATAGCGGTTAAAGCCCCCCTGGTCAATCAGCTGCTTGAGGTAGGCGACGCGATCGCTCGGGTTTGGGTGCGACGCAAACCAGCTCACCCCCTGATTGCCATACTCCTCTTCCAGGGTGATCATCAGATTGTGGAGGCCATCGGCGGCGTACTGGCTGGTGGTCAGCAGCTTCGTACCCAGAATATCGGCCTGCCGCTCCATCTCCCGTGAATAGCTCGACACGATCAGGTTGGCCGCCACATTCGCCACCTCCGGAATCGGAATAAACGCCGCCAGACTGGCGGTCAGATTGCCCTGGGTCACCATTTGAAACCCATGGGACAGCACCGCATGGGAAATTTCGTGGCCCAGCAGCCCTGCCAGTTCCGCCTCGGAGTAGCTTTTGGTAATCGCTCCGGCGTTGATAAACACTTTGCCGCCGGGCAGCGCAAAGGCATTGAGGCTGTCATCCATAATTACCTCAAAGCTGTAGGTAAACTCGTCGCGCCCGGCCAGGGCGGCTAGCTCTTGGCCTATATCATTCACGTAGGCAAGAATCTCGGGGTCCGTCACCATGGGCAGCTGCTCCATCACCTGCTGGGCTACCTGCTGGCCCAGGCCGCTCTCCCCCTGCATCAGCAAAATGCCCGAGTTCAGGGCGGTAAACGGCCCCAGCAGCCCCCCGGTCAGCAGGTACCCGGCGGCCCCGGTCACCAGGTTGGAGACCAGGTTGCGGGTCAGGGAGGCGTTCATCTCCCCCCGGAAGCGGTTCAAGTTATCCTGGGCCAGCTGGGCCATGGCCTCAGAGTCGGGATGGTCAGGGTTAAAGATCACAAACTGATTAGCGGTAATCGCCGCCTCAATCCACTTTTCTTGGGCCATCTGCACTTCGGCCTGGGCCTTGAGCAGGTCGGGGTAGAAGGGGTAGCGGGTGACCGCCGCATCGAGAATTTGGCTGGATTCCTCGGCGCGGCCATACTGGGCCAGATAGCGGGCGTAGAGGGCCTGGCCGGGCAAAAACTCGGGGTAGGTTTGGGCCAGCAGTGCGAGGGGTACCAGCACCCGACTGGGAAACGCTGACTCGGCCCCAGCTTGGGCTTCGCGCCAGTACACTCGCCCAGCGGGGGGCAGCATTTCGGGGTCGGTAATGGGGGCGATCGCTATGTCTGAGCCAGGTTCCGCCAGCCACTTACCATCTTTTGCCGCCCGGTACAGGGGCTCAGCCGCCGCTCGATCGCCCGCCTGGTAGAGGCGATCGGCCTCCATCAGGATCTGGCTACGCTTGGCCACCTCTGGGGAGAGTCCGGCCAGCAGCTGGGCGAGGTCTAGATCAGCGGTGGCGTCGGCCTCTGGATAGGTGATGTCTGGATCGACCTCCACCTGAAGCCCAGGAATGCCCTCCCCCTGGGGAGGGAGCTGGAGAGTGCCATCGGGCGGCTCTGGATAGGGGGTCGGCAGTTCATTCCCCGGCAGAGAGGCCGGGTCGACCTGAAGCGTCTCTTCGGTATCCGCTAGCAGAGTGGGGCGAGGAGTCTGGGGTCGGCCATCCGGCGCGGCGGTCCATCCCGGCTCGGCGCTGAGCATGGGAGCAGCGCCGAGCATGGCCCCCTGGCTCAGCAGCACCGTCCCCAACACCGTAGCCAGTAAAACGCCCAAAAACCGTCTGACTTGACGCATCGCGCGATCTCCCTACAACGACCTATTGTCCTTTAGCATCATCTGCGGAACCTGGCGTCCTGGGGGCGAGGGTGGTGCCTAGGGTCAAGGGTTTACGACGCCCAGACCAGACCTAGGTTCCAATGCTTTCATTCTGAACCAATGCTTTGCCAAGCCAGAATCTGTACTCCTATAATTCACTAATAAATGAATAAATGTAACGGTGGAGCTCTATGACCTTAGACGCGTTTAAGCCCTGGATCAATTTCGTACACCCCGTGGTGATGTGGCTCCTGTTGGCGACCACCCTCTACGCCCTGTATTTGGGGGTGCAGGCCCGTCGCACGCGCCTAGCCGATGCCGAGGTGCGCAAAGAGCTAATCAAGGGCAAGTTTGCCCTGAAACACCACCAGGTGGGCTCTCTGCTGTTGGCCTTTATGGTGTTTGGCACCGTGGGCGGCATGGGAGCCACCTACCTAGAGGCAGGCAAGCTGTTTGTGGGGCCTCACCTGCTGGTTGGCCTGGGCATGGCAACGCTGATTGCCACGTCGGCGGCGCTGGTGCCATTTATGCAAAAGGGCAACGAAACAGCCCGCCTGACCCACATCAGCCTCAATGTGGTGCTGGTGGGGCTGTTTGGCTGGCAGGCCTTGACGGGTATGCAGATTGTGCAGCGGTTGTTGTCGAATTTGTAGGGATGAGCGGTGAGCGGTGAGCGGTGAGCGGTGAGCGGGGGGCGGTGACACCGTAGACCGTAGACCGTTAACCGTAGACCGCTCACCGTCTCCCCCCTAATCCGTCGGCCCCGATCGCCGACCCCACTTAGACCAGAAGTGGTGGCCCCGGTAGCTGGCGGGTAGGGGCAGCCCATGGCTGCTATGGAAGTCGTCTTGCACCTTGCGGGTGAGCTGCTTAGAGACCTGGCGCACGACC
>JAIXUR010000133.1 GCA_027483425.1 Cyanobacteriota bacterium
AGCGGTCGCAGGGCAGGGCTAGCTGAGCCCAGGACGTAGCTTTCCCCTTCCAGGGTGTAGATCGTCCGGCTTGTGCCATCAAACCGCCAGAGTTCGGGAATGCGCAGCACCGAGTAGATCGCCAGGCGATTGAGCGAGCTGCTGGTGATATCAATCTCTACCGCCAGGTCCGGGGGTGGGTAGTGGGCTAAATCGATCTGCGCCACTCCGCGCACTTGGACCTCGTGCTGAATATAGTAGCACTGGTCGGGTTCTAGTCCTTTGGCCAGGTCTTCTCGATCGCAGGTGCGCGATCCCAAGCTACGAATCTCTAACCCCAGTTCCTCGGTCGCCGCTTCAATCAGGCGACCCAGCAGCTTTTTAAACGTCTCGTGGGGATCCAGGGGCATCCGAATTTCAAGGGTACCGCGATCGTAGGTGAGGCGAATCGCCGGTTCGGGCTCAAAGTCGGTGACCAGCGAACGATAGGTCTGCCAGCTGATATTCTGCAAGACAACGCGATCGGGGCTTTGAATCAGGGTGGCAGTCATCGCATCCCCTCAGGCTAAAGCGTTCTACTTAATTATCATAACCACCCGGTTACAAAACTCTTGATTCCAGAGTTCTACAGGGGATGTACTAGCCGTTACTAGCTACCCATCCAAAAGAACCCTGGAATCAGGTAGCGTGCTAGCGACCCATGGAACCGGGCAGGATGGGCTGCTCCACCGCCTGGCGATAGATTTCGGTCTCTTCGTTAAAGTCGATAGGCAGCACCGCCACCACGTTCTCGTGGGGGCGAGGGATAATCACCCAGGTTTCAAGAATGCCACCAGGAGTATTTTCGGCGGCTTCTACCCCAGCCGCCATCGCCGCTTTAACTTCAGAGACATCGCCCCGAATGTTGATCGCAAAGCGAGCACTCCCGGCCCGAATGTAGCCAATTAGCGTAACGCGCCCCGCTTTGACCATCGCATCGGCGGCGGCTAGCACCGGGGGAAACCCTCTGGTTTCGAGCGACCCGACAGCCTGTGGCATGGTTGTACTCCTAAGAATGCTCTGTGGGTAAAAAATTCATCCTTAATTGTACGGGGCAGCGGTATCAATCTATCGATATCTCGATAAAAGCCAATACCTCGCCCCCTACACCCGAAAAGGCTCCGACTCGGGGGTAAACTCGATGGGCAACACCGCCTCAATGTTGTCCTGGGGGTTGGGGATGATGATGTGGGTCGTCACTTCGGCGTAGCCAGGGCAGGCGTTGGCGGCAATCAGCCCCGCTTCCATTGCCCGCTTGACCTCGCCAATGGGGCCGCGCACCGCCACAAACTGTCGCCCACTTTCGGAGCGGTCTTGCTTGGCGAGGGTGACGCGCCCCGCTTTCACCATGGCATCGGCGGCGGCCAGCACCGCCGGAAAGGTTTGGGTTTCGATGACACCGACGGCAATGGCCATGGGGTTCTCCTCGGGTATGCTGAAAATCGGGTGTTCTGGCAGGGCAGCGATCGCCGATCGCTCATCACAACGCTAGCGATCTGTTCGCTATCAATGTCTCATCATACCTTGATACCACTGGGTTCTCCGGCGGTGGCAATGATGCGATCGCAGCCCGATTCTGGCCGCGCCCAGTCGCAATGACATTCCTTAGGATCGCCCCAGCACAGGCTTAGGTATAGCTCGGTCCGGGTGGCCGCCAGCTCGGCCCATTCGCTGGCCTCGACCAGGCGCTCGACCGCCTCACGGGTCGTCGGCCGGGGCTGGTTACCGGCCATCCACAGGCGTAAACCCGCAATGGACTGACGCCAAAACTCAAGCACGACAGACTGGGCCCCCACCAGAACCACCTTGTCGGCAGGGGTCGCAATCAGCTGGGGGTGCAACTCGGGCACCTGAATGGCGCGCCCCTGAAACTGGCAGGTGTGCCACAGCAGCCCAGATACCCCATGCTGACGCTGATAATCGTGAATTTGGGCCCGAAAATCTTGAATCGCAAAGACCTTGCTCAGCTTTTGTGCCCCGATCGCCTTAGCGATCGCCGGGTGATCGAGGCGCTCGACGGAGGACAACACCACCCGCTCGCCCTGCCAGGTGGCGCGGAGTTCCTGATCGAGAAAATCCAGGAGTTGTTCGGTGGTGTAGCTCATGGTGCTATTTTATCAAGCCCCCCCAGGAGTTTTGTGCCCAGCTATAGTTTCCCGAGTCTCTCTGTCAACAGAGCATAAACACCCTCAGCATCCGCCGTTTCGATCACCATCGCGTTGGCGGGCAAAGTCTCCGTGGGGCGCGCATTGGCAACCGTACGCCCCAGGCAGAGGGTGCCTTCAGTTTCAATGTCCACATGCATGGGTCGGCCAGTAAACAGGTCGGGGCAAAGCAGGTAGGCGATCACGCAGGGATCGTGGAGGGGTGGCCCGGCCAGACCGTGGCGCTCGACATCGTCCTGGCCGTAGTGGCGCAGCAGTGCGGCGACGGTTTGACCCAGGGGGGTACCCAGGGTCTCTAGGGCGGCCAGCCGCTCCGCCGTCGTCACCACCTGGTGGGTAACATCTAGCCCCAGGATGGTCAACGGTAGGCCCGCATCGACCACCACCTTAGCCGCGTGGGGGTCGACATAGAAATTGAACTCAGCGGCGGGGGTAATGTTCCCCAACCCCAGTGCCCCCCCCATGATCACCACCTGATCAATGCCCTTAGCCATAGCAGGGCACTGAATCAGGGCCACGGCCAAATTTGTCAGCGGACCGAGGGCGGCAATGGTAATGGGAGCCATGGCGGTCATACATTGCTCCATTAAGAAGGCGACGGCGTGCTGAGCCTGGAGCGCCATGGTGGGTTCGGGCAGCACCACGCCCTCCAGACCGGTGCTGCCATGAATGTCTTCAGCGGTGATCAGGGGGCGCAGCAAGGGCCGGGGGCAACCCGCATAGACCGGCACATCGGTGCGCTGGGCCAAGTGGCAAAGGCGACGGGCATTGGCCTGGGTGAGGGCCAGCGGCACATTGCCCGCCACCGTGGTAATGCCCAGCAGGTCAAACTCGTCGGGGCTAGCGAAGGCGAGCAGAAGGGCGATCGCATCGTCGACCCCAGGGTCGCAATCAATAATGAGTGGTCGAGGCAGCATAGGGCTTTACGGGGATCTCTACAGGGGTCTAAGGAGGTCTTTAGGGGGGTGGCACAGCGGAGCCATCGATCCCCGCAGTTACTGCCTTAAAATACAGCTAGTTATCAGTATCCCTAGCATCCATCGCTAGGGGTTCCACCGCTCAGGAGGTTGTTCCCTTGTCTGCTGCGCTTCGTCTAACGGCTCTCATGGTATCTGGGCTGGGCCTACTCCTGGTCACCAGTTGCACAGGTAGCTCCCTAGAACAATCTCTCCAGGCCGATCCGCAGCTGCAAGATCGCCCCGTCTTTAGCAGCGAAGAGCCCGAAACCACGGCCACCCCAGACACCTCCGCTGCCTCCACCCCCACGGACACTACCGCCACCCCCGAGGCCAGCGATACCGTGGCTCCTAGCCCCCCACCCCGGGTGAGCAGCACTACCTCGGTCCTCGACGACGTACCGGAAGACCTGCGGCCCTACGTGCAGGACTGGCTAGCCCTGGGAGTGATCGACACAGCGTCGGGCCAAACCCCTAGAGATACCACCGCCGAGGCCTTTGAGCCCAACCAGCCGATCAGCCGGGGAGACTTTGCCCACTGGCTACTCGCTGCCAACAATCGATTCTACCAAGACGTCCCGGCCAAGCGTATTCGCCCCGCCACCAGCAGTACGACCCCGGCCTTTCAGGATGTGCCCGCCTCCCACCCCGACTTTGCCGCTATTCAAGGCCTAGCCGAAGCCGGTATTATTCCCAGCGCCAAAACTGGCAATGCTACCGCCGTCACCTTTCGGCCCGATGCCCCTCTCACCCGCGAAGTTCTAGTGCTGTGGAAGGTGCCCCTAGACACCCGCGCCGCACTCCCCACTGGCAATGCCGAGGCCGTCACCACCGCCTGGGGTTTTCAGGATGCCGCCAAGATTGAGCCCCTGGCCCTGCGAGCGGTGCTAGCTGACTACCAGAATGGCGATTTTGCCAATATCCGTCGTGCCTTTGGCTATACCACCCTATTTCAACCGCACAAGGGCGTCACCCAGGCCGAGGCTGCCGCCGCTCTCTGGCGCTTTGGCAGCCAAACCGAGGGCATTTCCGCAGAGGATTTGCTTAAGCAGCCTGCCCCCTCGCCCAGTTCCCCTTAAATCGTGAGCATCAGAATCGCGGCTCTACCCTCCCCTCACCAGGGAGATCCCCATGCCCACAAACGCCAGTACCCCGGCCACAATCATAATGACAGCGGGCATAGCCTTACGGGTTTGGCTCCAGCGACGAATAAAAATAACAACCAGGGCCGCCGTTACCCCCATAGCCATGCCTGCACCACCGGCAGAGCCCGCCTGCCACAACCAAGCCCCGGTCAGGAGCAAAACGGCGCTGACCAAGCCACTGATTAAAGACACTTGACTACGGGCCTGGGCATAGCCGATCAAACCACCGATCGCAGCCAGGGCCGCGTAGGCGATCGCGTAAACAGCTCCGGTGGGCATAGGCACCTGCAAACGAAAAACATCCCTAAGCTAGCGAGGTTTTTGCCGCCGCACAAGCCCCAGGACGCCACGATCCCACCCGGCCCGCCGCTCTGCAGCGATTGCCTTCAGCGCTTCAGCGCGAGATCGGGCACAAAATCGCCTCAGTAAAAGTCACTTACCCCTGAGATTCCCCCAAGGAAAAATTTCACACCGGGTTTGATTCGATAGGATTGTAAAGGGTTTATAAAGATGATAATTTTTTCATGATTTTGCCAAAATGATCATGGTATTTTCCCTAAATATATAGGATTCAAGCTCTCTGAAAGTGCTAGAAATAGAATCTATCTGAATTTTTAATGGTAATTAATATCACTGACGCTCTTTGGCTTTTCAAACCACCTCTCAGTTAATTTTTGGAGTTAGGACGGGCATCCTACCCGTACAGACGAGACACCTGCTCCAGAATTTTTCACAGTTCACGCGGGATTGCTATAGTAGGTTCCATGGACAATGAAGTGCACCAGAAACCTTAGAGGTTGTTTGAAAAGGGTTGTCCCAGGTATAGTTTGTTGCCAAGAGATAGCAAAAACACTGGATTTTGAGGACATTAGCCTACGGCCTAGGTATAACTTGAGACGCTCTTTGGCTTTTCAAACAACCTCTTAGCTGACAAAGTTTTCGAGTGTAGTGCATACCACACCAGATAGAGAACTGCTATATGGGCCAGGTCAAATCTCCAAAAGTTTACAGTAGCTCAGTGGTCAATCGAATTGAAGGGGTCTTTTTCAAACAGCCTCTCAGGTTATTTTTAAGAAATTTATGGTATCCCTGCGCCCCCCGCCATTCGTTTTCCTAGGCATCTCAAGCCCATGACCACCAGCGCTAACTCGACTTCCCCCAGGGCAACGATTTCTATTATTATTCCAGTCCACAATGGCGGAGAAGCCTTTCGTCGCTGCCTCAGCAGTCTGGAGCAGTCGAGCCGCCTCCCCGACGAGGTTATCGTGGTGGCCGATGGCGACACGGATGGGTCATGGCAGATAGCCGAAGCCTGCGGTGCCCAGGTCTTGCGGTACGAGTCAGCGGGAGGGCCCGCACGGGCTAGAAACCGAGGAGCCAAGGCGGCCAAGGGCGATATTCTGTTCTTCATTGATGCCGATGTGACGGTGGGCCCAGAGACAATCCACGGGGTAGACGAGGCCTTCCAACAGGACGTGAACCTAGCTGCGCTGATTGGATCCTATGACGACCAACCGGGGGCAAAGAATTTTCTGTCGCAATACAAAAACCTATTTCACCACTACACCCATCAGGCTGCCTCAGAACAGGCCTCTACCTTTTGGGGGGCCTGCGGAGCGATTCGCGCTGAGGTGTTCGAGGCCGTGGGCAGGTTTGATGAGCGCTACCAAAAGCCCTGTGTCGAAGACATTGAGCTGGGCTATCGCCTCAAGCGTGCCGGGTACAGGATTCGTCTG
>JAIXUR010000162.1 GCA_027483425.1 Cyanobacteriota bacterium
CGAGGCGATCGCAAAACCGGGCTAACCGTCCCCTCCTGGAGATGTTAGGTCAAGTCTGAAAACAAACGTACCGAAGAATTTTGCTTCTTCCCAAGGGCGCGGGCCCTGCGCCCCTACGTGGGGATATTTTCTTTCCCAGACACCTCCTAACGCAGGCTCCTGGCTCCTGGCTCCTGACTCCCGAATCCTGACTCCTAAACCGTCATGATGTCTTTCTCTTTAGCGGTCAGGGCTTCGTCGAGCTTGGCGATGTACTTGTCGGTCAGCTTTTGAATTTCGTCCTGGGCATCCCGCGATTCGTCCTCGGAGATCTCGCTGGCTTTCTCCAGCTTTTTCACCGCATCGATGGCGTTGCGCCGCTGATTACGGATAGACACCCGGCCTTCCTCAGCAATTTTGCCAGCGGTTTTAACAAATTCCTTGCGGCGCTCGCTGGTCAGGGCCGGAATGTTGAGGCGAATGACCCGACCGTCGTTGTTGGGGGTCAGCCCCACGTCGGACAGGGAAATCGCCTTTTCGATCGTGGTCAGGCTGCTGGCATCAAAGGGCTGAATCAGCAGCGTGCTGGAATCGGGAATGGAGATATTGGCCAAGGACTTGAGTGGGGTCTGGGCGCCGTAGTAGTCGATCTCAATGCGATCGAGCAGCGAGGGATTGGCCCGACCGGTGCGAATCGTGTTGAAGTTGCGATGGTTGGCTTCCAGCGCTTTCTGCATCTGGTCTTCGGTTTCGAGCAAAATATCGTCAGCTGACATCACAAGACTCTCCTACAATCGTGCCGATAGACTCGCCCATCAGCGCCCGCTTGATATTTCCAGGCACCGATAGGTCAAATACCATAATAGGGATGTTGTTGTCCTTACAGAGGGCGATCGCCGTACTGTCCATTACTTTCAGGTCGTGCTGGAGCACGTGGCTGTAGGTGAGGGTGCGAAAGCGCTTAGCCGCTGGATTAAGTTTAGGATCAGAGTCGTAGACGCCGTCAACCTTGGTCGCTTTGAAGACCACCTCGGCGTTGATCTCCGCCGCCCGCAGTGCAGCCGTGGTGTCGGTGGTAAAGAAGGGATTGCCAGAACCCGCCCCAAAAATAACCACCCGGTTTTTTTCCAGGTGGCGAATGGCTCGGCGGCGAATGTAGGGCTCGGCGACCTCTTGCATGGCGATCGCCGTTTGAACCCGGGTCGGCACCCCCATGCGCTCTAGGGAATCTTGCAGCGTCATGGCATTCATCACCGTGGCAATCATGCCGATGTAGTCAGCGGTGGCCCGATCCATCCCCGAAGCCGAGCCTTTGATGCCCCGAAAGATGTTGCCTGCGCCGACCACAACGGCAATTTCAATCCCTTCTTTAACGACCTCAGAAATCTCGGCGGTAATCGCTTCTACCACGGATTGATCGATACCGTAGTCCATTTCGCCCATGAGGGCTTCGCCGCTAAGTTTTAGCAGCACGCGCTTATAAGGTTTATCCATAGGAAGTTTGGTGTAGTAAGGTCTAGAAGTCCCACCCCACTATACCTACTTCCCCCGCCATGATGGCTACCCCGCTTGTGCAAATTGGACTGGTAGCCGCCTGGCTGGCGGTAGTGGGGGGAGTGGCCGAAGGGCTACGCCGCACCATCAACCTAGATGCCGAAATTACCCGCAAAATCGTCCACATTGGGTCAGGCCACGTGATTTTGCTGGCCTGGTGGCTGCATACCCCCACCTGGATGGGCCTAGCGGCCTCGGTAGCCTCTAGTGGTGTAGCACTGCTGTCCTATCGATTTCCTATTCTGCCGGGCATTAATGGGGTCGGGCGGCGCAGTCTGGGTACGTTTTTTTACGCGGTCAGCATTGGGGTACTGACCGCCGCCTTTTGGCCCCTGGATCTACCCCAGTACGCGGCCCTAGGCATTTTGGTCATGGCCTGGGGCGATGGCCTAGCGGCCCTGGTCGGGCAGAACCTGGGCCGCCACCCCTACCAGGTGTTTGGCAACCAAAAAAGCTGGGAAGGCAGCCTGACCATGGCCCTAGCCAGCTTCATCATCAGCCTGCTGATCCTCGGCCTCACCACCGGCTTCACCGCCGCCGTGGCAGGCACGGCGCTGGTCGTTGCGATCGCCGCCACCCTGCTAGAAACCCTCTCCTTCTACGGCCTCGACAACCTGACCGTACCCCTCGGCAGCGCCGCCCTAGCCTACGGCCTAATCACAGCGATCGGGTAAATGGGTAAGTGGGTAAGCAAGCGAGGTACCCCGTAGCGTGGGTTAGGCCCACCCCACCCCTGCTCCCCACCCACCCCCTTCGCCCCAGCCGTAACCCACGACCCGAGAATCCTGTCCAAAGACAATTCCGGCAACGACAATACCCAAGCATTTTGCTTCCCCCCAAGGGCGCAGGCCCTGCGCCCCTACCTGGGGATACCCTCCTTCTCCCAAATCCCCCCAGGCTAAGCCCTACCGGCCTCCTCTCCCGGCCCCGCCTCCAAATTCCCTGGCTTTGGCCTTCCCCCCTTCCCCAAAGCCTTCGACCCCGCCCCCCGGCCCTTCCCCGCCCCATTCACCTCCGCGACCCGATCATCCCCCGGCCCCCCAGGCTGCAACAGCGCCAATCGCAGCCTCTGACGCTGGTCCCCATCCAAATAATGCTGCTGCTGCCCCTGCCACTGCTGCCAGGCCCGGTGCCGACCGTCAGCCAGCAGGGCAAACAACCGAGGCATGTGAGCCTTGGCCTCGGGCACCACTGCCACAATAAACGCCTCTAGCACCGTACTGTCCTGTAGATCGCCCAGGGTATCTTGCAGGGTACTGAGCCGCTGAATATCCTCTTCCAAGGCCCCCCCATAGAGGTCGGCCAACAGGCGCAGCTGGTAGCGCACCCGCTTGACCTGCTTCCGTAGACTGTGGAGCACTGGCCCCTGGTCAACCATCAGCGCCTCGGCGGCGGCCCGGCTCAGCCGAGTATTCACCTGCACGCCGCTGCGGCCAGACTTGGTACCCACCAGCCAGCCTGGGTGCAGCCAAAGCTGACTCAGCAAGGGGAGCGCCAGATCGGGCACCACCTGGTCTGCGGGCAGTACGGCCACCGCCCCGTAGGTGGGATCGGCCAACCAGCCCGTCAGGGACTGCTTGAGCTGGCCGTAGGGTTTGCCCCTGAGCAGCTGTTTGACCTGCTTAAAGGTTTTATGGCGCTGCTTGGCTAAATGGCGCAGCACAGTGCCAAGATGCTGTTGCTCGTGGTCGGGTAAATCAGGGGCGTAGCGATCGCGCAAACTCGCCCCAATCACATCCAAATCGCGCAGCTGGCCGAGCTTGCGCCCCACCACAGCGATGGTGGGTTCACGCCCGCCCTTCGGTAAATCGAGCCCGGTGGCAAACACCTGCACGGCAGTCCGTAGCCGCCGTAGCCCCACCCGCATTTGGTGTAGATTTTCGGGGTCGGTGTCAGCCATCACAGGCTGTTCGTAGGCCACAATCTGCTTCAGGTACTTGGCGATCGCCCCCTGGGCCAGGTCGCCTAATGTGCTCTTTTGCTGTGTCGCCATCACCATCCTGCCCATAGGTTAAGCGTTGCGACTTAGGATAGCGTGGACTCTAAATTCATCCAGACTTGGTCAAAAAGCCAGCTATCTTCATCTCTACTTAATAGTTAGCACAGCCCCCTAGGGGGTGCGTTGGGCCGTGGTTTTTCGTAATATCAGGTAGTACAGATTTTCTGGTCACCCGATGGCCCAGGTTAGCCCAGGAGTTGCTCAACCCGTGAATGCTCCCCTCCTCTCGCCCCTCGATCTCACCGATCGCGTGCTGGCCATGGCCACCACCGGGGTCTATCGCCAATCGGTGTTTGAAGCCCTAGGGCCCGTAGCTACCCGGCGGCAAATCCGCGATGCGATCGCCCAGGCCAAGCAGTTTGGTCTTTACACCGTATCGGCCCTGCGCGATCCAGACCTAGGCACCTACTACCAGGTCGAGACCGCCAACTATGCCTCCTTCCAGGCCGCCTCTAAGGTTTTGGTGACAGGGGCCTTAGGCCCAGGGCTGCCTCCCACCGACCTAGCCGATCAGGTGATCGCCACCCACCGCGCCCTGCGCGCCATGCTCACCACCGTGGCCGCCATCACCCTGGGGCTAGGCATGCTCGGCGGCTGGTGTCTACTGGATGGGCACACCCAGATGGGCCGAGGCCTGTGGCTAGGTGCTGTCGTCGCAGGCGGCCTGTGGAGCGTGCAGCGGTGGATCGCGCGACGGGCGTTGGGGTAGGGGGATGAGGTGGGGAATTCAAAATTCAAAATTCACCTACCCTTGCCCTGCAAACTTATCCGTAGCTTCCACCAGGGCCTTGGTAATACCGGGCTCCAGGGCTGAGTGGCCTGCGTCTTGGACCATCACAAACTGGGCTTCGGGCCAGGCGCGGTGGAGCTCCCAGGCGGTGGTGGCGGGGCACACCACGTCGTAGCGGCCCTGCACAATCACCCCAGGAATATGGCGAATGCGGTGCACCTGGCTGAGGATATGGTCATCGCGGTCAAAGAAACCCCGATTGATAAAGTAGTGACACTCAATACGGGCAAAGGCCACGGCAAACTCGTCTTCGCTGAAGTGGTGGAGCAGGTCAGGGTCTTGGATCAGCTTGCTGGTGCTGGCTTCCCAAACGGCCCAGGCGCGGGCGGCGGTCAGGCGCACCTGGGCATCGTCGCTGGTGAGGCGGCGGTAGTAGGCGGCCACCAAATCCCCCCGCTCCGCCTCAGGAATGGGGGCTAGGTAGTGTTCCCAGGCATCGGGGTAGAGGTAGCTGGCCCCCTCCTGGTAAAACCAGCGAATCTCCTGCTGCCGCAGGGTGAAAATGCCCCGCAAAATGAGCCCCTGGCAGCGATCGGGGTGGGTTTGGGCGTAGGCCAAGGCCAGGGTGCTGCCCCAGCTCCCGCCAAACACCGTCCAGCCCTCAATGCCCAGGTGGGCGCGAATGGTTTCGATGTCGCTGACTAAGGCCCAAGTGGTGTTGTCGTTGAGGTCGGCGTGGGGCAAACTTTTGCCGCAGCCCCGCTGGTCAAACAGCACAATGCGCCAGCGCTGGGGGTCAAAAAACTGCCGATAGGTCGGGTTAATGCCACCGCCTGGCCCACCGTGCAGAAACACCACAGGTTTACCCTCGGGGTTGCCGGCTTGCTCTAGGTAGAGTTGATGCCGGTCTGATACAGCCAGATATTCGGCCTGGTACGGCTCAATCAACGGATACAGTGGGCCCATGGCGGTAGGGTGTGGGTTCAGTTAAAAAACAGAATGAGCCACACTATAGCCCAGCTACCCTAGCGCCGGTATGACCTGCGTCGGTACCGCTATCGATGGGAGCCTCAACGGAAGAGAGGGTTGGGAAATGAAGCTCCCTCCAGATAGGGGCGCAGCGCCTGCGGCCTTACTAAGAAAATTCGTGAGTCGAATTTGGCATCAGTCAGCAACGGCATTCCGGCTCCTGGCTCCTGACTCCTGACCAACCCCAAACGTCTCGCCTTGGCTTGCTCCCTGTCCCTGGCCCATCCTTCACTTCACGAGTCCGATGCCGTTTGACCATTGTCTTGGGAGGCTCTAAGTGGCTCATCCCCAGGAATTACCGATGACTCCTGGGGCGAGGCTTTACCACCTGCCACTCCCCTGTTTTCGGGTCGCGCTGGGTGACAAAAGGATTTCTCTTGAGGGGTTTGCTACAGGGACTAGCCATGACACTTACGGTTGCGGAGTCATAGCCATCGTAGGAAATGACACATCAAGCAGGGGTGACCTACGGGTAAGGCCGGTGGTGATGTCGTGGCCTGGGCATCGTGATTCAGATCACAGATCTCGGCTATTGACTTGGGACAGGTATTCTGGGCCAGAAGTTTGGCGCAAAATGATTCGGTTTCTGAAATCTGCGCTAACATCCTCAAGGCATATAGAGAGGACGGGTAAAAGGGCGTTTAGGCTTGACCGTCTACCGGTTCACCATAAAAACAATGGGCAGGAGTCGTGATGGCAACACAAGATAATTCGCTGGGCCAATTTGGGTGGATAACCCAGGCCGATCGCGGGACTAGAGTTTGGGGACAGCTAATGGTTAGAACGGCATCGATCGCGGCGATCGCCACTACGATCGCGGTCTTGGGGGTGGCCCCCCAGGGCTTAACGCAACAGTATGAGACGGTACCGCCTTTGCCTGCTGGGGCCATGCCGGTGCCCAGTGCCGCCCTGCCCCAGGTGCCCAGCAGTGGCCAGCAGTACGTGATCTACGTCACCGATACGAGCGATGCGACCCTCAGCCAGGTGCGCATGATTGAGCCGACCGCCTTTATTACCACCTTCCAGGGGCAATCGGTGATTCAGGCCGGGCGCTTTAGCATGACCAGCAATGCCCAGCAGCGCGTTACCGATTTGGCGGCTCTGGGGGTCAGCGCTGAGATGGCCCAGGTAGCTGCCGCGACCCCCTCCTATGCTCAGACGGCGACCCTGCCCGCCAATGTCTATGCCTCCAATGGCGATCTGCCGCCCCTACCTGACGTGGCCTTGGCTCAAGGGGGGCCCTCAGGCGTGCCCGTACCCACCCTGCCTGCGAGTGTGAGCGTGGCCCAGGTACCCCCCAGTACAAGTCTGAATCAGGGGCCTCCTGCCACTAGCGTCCCCCAGCTTCCCCCGGCTACCAACGTGGTTCAGGTTCCCCCGGCCCCCGGCAACGTAGAGTTTGGTCAACAACTTAACTACAGCGTTCCGCCCGCTCCTAACTCTGGGGTGGCACTGCCGCCACCGACGGCGGCCCCTGTGGTTGTTCAGCCGGTGAATGCACCCTACTACGTGGTTATTCCCACCTCTGGGAATGACTTGGGAAATCTGGCGAATCAGGTGATTCAGTTGGGTACTCCCCCCGACCGGGTGCAGGCGCGCACGGAGCCCCTGGGCCCCAACGTGGCCGTGGGGCCCTTTACCGATATCGGGCTAGCCAACCGCTGGAATGACTTCTACCGTCAGGCTGGCCTTGGCAACAGTCGAGTCGTCTTCCAGCGCTAAAGACCACCGTTCGGGTCTAAGGACCAACATCCCATGACACCTGACCATCAGCCCGCCACA
>JAIXUR010000293.1 GCA_027483425.1 Cyanobacteriota bacterium
GTGCGCCGCCCTGGGGATCTGGCGGCCCGCGACGGCGGCGAAGAATTTGTGCTGCTGCTGCCCAACACCACGCTGCTGGGGGCGATTCAAATGGTGGAGCAGGTGCAGGCGGCGATCGCCCAGCACCATCTGCCCCATGCCTATTCTCCGGTCAGCCCGATCTTGACCCTCAGCTTTGGCCTGGTGTGCCACTGCCCTGGGGTTCAAGAACATTCGCCCCGAGAGCTGATTCACCAGGCTGATTTAGCCCTGTACGAGGCCAAGGCCCAAGGCCGCGATCGCTACGTGGTGGGTTCACTCCTGCCCTGAGAACAGGGCAGGAGTGGTCAGTCTACCCCTTTGAGTGGGGCCTGCCCGGCCATGGGCGTCGCCACCAGGCCGATCCAGCCACCATGGCCTAGCACATGCAAACCTGCCTGGCCTGGATGAAGGCCCAGTAGCTGGTTCCAGGAATTAGGGATTGACCCCGAACAGATCTGAGCCGTACCTAGGCCACCCAGTTTCAGTTTTTGTAACCAGGCTGGTTGGCCTCGCCCGGCCGCTTAGCCTGAGGGCATCGAGCTGGGAGAAATCTGAGGATGAGACACCGACTGAGCGTTTGGTTACCCCTGGGTGCACTGTCGATCGCGACGGCGATCGCCCTCACCGCCGCCGGACTGGAGGCCGCGGAGCCGGTGCCACCGATTGTGCAGCGGCAGTCCTACCATCGCGATCGCGAGGTGATTGAGCGCACCCAGGCCATGGTCTACGACCCCACCGCCCAGCAACTGGCCGAGGTGCGGGGCCTGAACATTCTCAACGTCACCTGGGAAGACACCGGGCGCTTCTATGGCTCTGCGGTAGGGCCTAACATCAGCGACATGACCATTCAGGTGCAGCAGCAAGACCCCGACACCGGGCAGTACCAGCTCCACCTCATGCCCGTCATTCGCCATCCCAATTTTGCCGATCTCAGCGCCGACATTCCCCTCGATACCTTCTTTGTGCTGGTGGGCAACGAGGCAGGCGAAGACCTGCGTCGGGTACCCCTGGCCGAAGTACTGGGCGATCTGCGCCGCTACCTGCACACCCCAGACTCCTGGGCCGGGCGGGCCCAGTCGCTGCTGGCCCCAGGCCGCGATAGTCATGTGCTGGTCAGTGCCCAGGCCTGTTTTCTACCCGTGCCCCAGGCGGGTCTGGCCACCTTTAACCCGGTGCTGTTCAACTACCAGTCGCGGCCAGGCGATCCGGCGGTGCTGACCATTTTGGCCACCCGAGAAGGCACCAGCGTGACCGTGATCGACAACCAGCGCGATGGCTTTGAGGCCGGGCAAACCTGGGGCCAACGCCTCTTTTTCAACAAAAATGGCGAACGGGCGAGCTTTACCGGCCAGCGCCTGAGCGACTTTCAAACCGCCCAGACCGAGACCCCAGAGGGTGGGCCATCCCGAAGTCCCGCCGAGCCCGCCGACGGCCTGAACATGGTGTTGTTGATCCAGGTGCCCCTCAAGCAGCGGGCCCCGATACAGCAGCCGTTATTTGACAGTGGCATTGTGCCTGCGCCCGCGGCCCCCAGTGCAGAGAGCCGTGCGCCCAGCGATGTGGAAGCAGCGGTCATTGGCCACGGGGCCGTGGAGGGGCCGTTTACGGAAATTGACGATCTGGCCATTGAGCGCGATCCGGCTTACCCAATTCGGGTCACGGTGCAGTTCTACAAGGCCACCAGCAATGGCGTTGTATCGGCCGCCGATCTAGCGGAGATTCGCCAGCAGATTGATCGGGTCTATGCCGATGCCGACTACGTAGGCAGCCTAGTCGTCGATGGCCCCACCGATCGCCCCACGGAGCACGACGGCCCTCACTACGAGCCTCCCGACTGGTGGCGGCGCTTTTGGCAGTTTCAGCGCGGTCAGGATGAAGGCGCGTAGCTAGCCTGCACAAAGCGATCGCGCCCCGCCAGATCGAGATGGATCTGGCAATCGCGGTAGCCCCCCTGGGCCGCCAACAACGCCTGCACCGCCTCGCCCTGGCCCGCCATAATTTCGGCCAGCCACAGCCCACCGGGCACCAGGTAGTCGGCCGCCTGGGTCACCAGCAGGTCCAGGGCCGTCAGCCCATCTGGGCCGCCATCTAGGGCGGTGGCGGGCTCATGGTCAATCACCTCGGGCTGGAGGGTGGGCAGCAGAGCCGAGGGAATGTAGGGTGGGTTCGACACCAGGGCGCTGATCTGACCTTGGTAGGGAACTAAGGGATCAAACCATGAGCCTTGGTAGAAGGTGATGGATGGCCCGAGCCCGGCCCGGTCGGTATTGGCTTGGGCCACGGCCAGGGCCGCTGGGCTCAGGTCTACAGCCAAAATCCGGGCGGCGGGAAAGGTCTGGGCGAGGGCGATCGCGATCGCACCGCTGCCCGTCCCCATATCGACCCAAAGCCCCTGGGCCAGCTGCTCTCGGTGGGGGCTGCGGGCCACCGCTGCGGCCGCCAGATCAATAATCAGTTCCGTCTCGGGACGCGGAATCAGCACCGCCGGAGAAACCGTCAGGGTCAGGTTGCGCCAGGGGGTTTCGCCGACCAGGTATTGCACCGGTACCCGCTGGTGTAGGCGCTGCTGCCAGCGCTGGGTCAGATCTTCCAGGGAACAGGCCAGGGGGATCTGGGCCTGCTGCTGCACCGTTCCGAGCCTAAGGGATAGCCGATCCACGTTGCCCAAGGCGGCCAGCAGCCAATCTAACTCCTGGGCGTCAACCTCAGCCACCCGCGCCTGCTGCAACGCCGTCTGACGCCAGGCCCACAGGTCTGCCCCCGAGATCCAAAACTCAGCTGTCACCACCCACCCCTCTCTCCCTGCTATATCGCTCTCCTTCCCCTGGCTGCTAGTAAGATAGCTGTCAGGGCTGGCGTTGGGTGAGCCTCGATCAAACTAGCCCAATATTTTAAGCCCTGGGGTGGCTCATTTCCTGGCCGCAATCCTATAATGCTTGCTGTCAAACCCCGGCTGCATACCGTATTACCCTTGTCTGGAGCAACGCCTTGTCTGGAGCAACGTCTATATTCTCTGTCTCCCTTCCCCTACCGCTACCCAGGGGACAACGGACGGCCCCAGGCTGGGCTCGGGCAGCGGGTTGGGGTGCGGCCCTAGCGATCGCCCTCGGGGGTCTACCGGCCCTGGCCCAAACCCCCTCCCCTCAAACGACTCCTCCGGCCACGGCTCCGGCCGGGCCGTCGGCCTCGCCCACGGTCAACGGCGAACGCATCGTGCGACCCACCCTCCAGCTCGGCAGCCAGGGCGAATCGGTGCGAGAGCTCCAGTCCATGCTGATCCTGCTGGGCTACTACTCCGGCCCAGTCACCGGCATTTACCAAGAAGACACCGCGGCCGCCACCCGCCGGTTCCAGACCGCCGCTGGCGTTACCTCCGACGGCATTGTGGGCCCGGCCACCTGGAGCCGCCTGTTCCCGGCCCCCCCTGGAGAGGCAAACCCTCCAACCGCAACGACCCCACCGGCCACGGCTAGCAAGCCCCCCACGACAAGCACTACCCCGCCAGCGACCAGCACCACTCCCCCCGCTACCAGCACCACTCCCAGCGCTACCCTACCCGTGCTGCGCCCCGGCATGGAAGGCGATGCCGTGCGGCAGCTCCAACAGCGTCTGCGCGCCAAGGGCTTTTATAGTGGCGCGATCGATGGCCTATTTGGCACCCAAACCGAAGCCGCCGTTCGCCGCGCCCAGGCTGCCAACGACCTCACCGTCGATGGCATTGTCGGCCCAGCCACCTGGCGGGTGCTGAATTAGTTCGATCAGGTGTTAGGCGTTAGGTGTGAGTAACTGACTCTGGGCTGAGGTTGGCTTCAACTGATTGCACCTAGGGCGAGTTTCCGAAAACAAAGCCGCCGAGAACGATAAGTGCTCGGCGGCTTTGTGAAGGCTTGCAGGGCTGGTGATCGAGCCTACTCAGCCGGAGTGATCCAACCGGCCATGGGATCCGATGAATCAGACATAACGGCGCTGGCGTAGATGGAGTAGGGCATATCCAAGGATTCCATGCCCGCCACCTGTTGATTTACCTGGCCCATGTAGACCACGTAGTTACCCATCAGAAAGTAAACTCCCATCAGGGCGGCAGCGGATGAGGCTACCAGCACGCCAGCCAGCATGAGGGAAAATTCCTGAACTTTGACAGCTCGCTCCATGAGTCGGAGCGCCCACGCCACCAGAGCAATAACGATAGTCAGAATGAGCAACAGCATGGGGGAAGTGACAGGGTAACGGCTTAAAAAAACAGATCTAAAGCTTTAAATCCATATGTTACACATCGTAACAGGCATTCATAAAGCCGGCATGCTTCCACAGAATGTCTAAAGAATGTCTTCGCTTTTGCCTGGCATAGAGGTTCCGACTACCCCTGGTGAGGGAGCCAATACGCCTTCACAGAGGTAGTGCGGATCCGACTCAACGCAGAAACCTGGGCCAGGAGCCAAAATTCAGTACCCTCCTGACGCCTGACTCCTAGGCTTCCTGTAAAGACGTCAGACGCATTGGCACCTGGCGATCGCGCAAATGCTCCTTCACCTGCTGCACGGTGAGCTGCCCGTAGTGCAGCAGTGACGCCAGCAGGGCCGCCTCAGCATGGCCCTCGGTCAGCACCTGATGAATGTGGTCGCAGGTGCCCGCCCCGCCCGAGGCAATCACCGGCACCGGTACTCGGTCGGCAATGGCCCGGGTGAGGGCCAGGTCGTAGCCCGCCTGGGTGCCATCGGCATCCATGCTGGTGATCAGCAGTTCGCCTGCCCCCTGGGCCACCACGACTTCAGCCCAGGCGAGGGCGTCGAGGCCGGTATTCTCGCGGCCACCCCGCACGTAGACATCCCAGCCGGGGTTGCTGGGGTCGTGGCGGCGGCGGGCATCGATAGCTACCACAATGCACTGCGACCCGAAGCGATCGCTGGCGGCCTTGATCAGCTCTGGCTGCTTCACCGCCGCCGAGTTGATGCTGACCTTGTCGGCCCCAGCCCGTAACAACTTCTTAATGGTCTCTAAGGATTGCACCCCACCGCCCACCGTGAGCGGAATAAACACCTGCTCGGCAGTTTGGTAGACCACGTCATAGATAATGTCGCGGTCTTCGTGGGTGGCGGTGATGTCTAAAAACACCAGCTCGTCGACTCCGGCTTGGTTGTAGGCCTGGGCCAGCTCGACCGGATCGCCAGCATCGCGCAGATCCACAAAGTTTATTCCCTTCACCACCCGTCCGGCCTTCACATCCAGACAGGCCACAATCCGTTTTGCCAGCATCGTCATTCTCCTGATATCCCATCGTGGCTCACCCATTCGAGGCAGGGCAGACACACGGGTCTGCCCCTACCCACTCACCCACCCAATTTCCCGCCACGGCAAACTAACCCTGCTCACGGTTCCACAATAGAGGATTTTGAGGATCATCAGGGGCCAAGACGCTGATACACTGTGACTTGGTTTTATCGTTAGAAATGCAGTGGGAGCCCTCAGTAAACATGGGTTTAGAGATTGGCCAAAAGGTAAAAGTATCCCGTCTACGCGATCGGGTTTCTAAGGATGTGGCGGCTTACCTTGGTAAGCCCGGTGTGGTCAGCCAGTTCAAGATGGTAGACGGTAGCGGCGTGGGCGTGATCGTGGAGTTTGACGATCGCTACTCCACCTGGTTCTTTGAGGATGAATTGTCTTTGCTTCAGTAGTAGGTCGCCTCGCCGGGCCTAGCGTCAAGACTGTTAGAATCCAAACACAGATTCCCCCGCCCCCGGCTGACAAGGAGGTGCGTAGTTAGCTGTTTACAGCCAGACTACGGGTGATCTGTCTATCTAGCGATACCCTAACAGAACGCGTAGGCCCACTTTTTTTATGGCATTAATTCTCACCTATCTAGGCAAGGGGGGCTGCGGCAGCACTACGGTGGCGATCGCCACGGCTAAGCAGCGGGCCCGAGCGGGGCAGCGGGTGTTGCTGGTCATTCAAGATGTGACCCCGGCTCCGGCGCTCCTGCTGGGTCACGCCCTGAGTGCCGAGCCCAGGGAGGTGGAGCCGAGTCTGTGGGCGGTGCAGTTCCAGGCAACGGCACTGCTCGAGCAGAGCTGGGACGAGGTGAAAACCCTGGAAGCTCAGTATCTGCGTACGCCCTTTCTCAAGGCTGTGTATGGCCAAGAGCTGGGCGTCATGCCGGGCATGGACAGTGCCCTGGCCCTCAATGCCCTCCGGCAGCTAGAGGCCAGCGATCGCTACGATGTAATTATCTACGACGGCAGCGATGCCCTAGCCACCCTGCGCCTGTTGGGCCTGCCCGAGAGCCTCGACTGGTACCTGCGGCGGTTTCGCGGTGTGTTTCAACAGTCGGATGTGGGGCGGGTGCTGTCGCCCTTTTTGCAGCCCATGGCGGCGGCGGTGCTGGCGGTGGACTGGTCGGGAGATGTGCTAGACCAGCCCACTGGTCAGGTGCGATCGCAGCTCGAGCAAGGCCGCCAAGCGGTGGGCGACCCCAGCCGGATCGCTGCCTTTTTGGTCACGACCCCGGCCCCAGGGGCCGTGGCCACCGCCCGTTATCTGTGGGGCAGCGCCCAGCAAATCGGCCTGACCGTGGGTGGCGTACTGGTGAACAACGGCCCCCTGGA
>JAIXUR010000243.1 GCA_027483425.1 Cyanobacteriota bacterium
GTGCGATCGCTCACCGGAGTCGCCGCCGTAAAGATCAGGTGCATCAGCCCGTTGGGGTAGGTGATTTTGAGGGTGCGACTAAAGGGCACGTACCAGGTCGATTCCACCTGGCGCACGGTGAGGCTGTCGGGAATGTTGAGAATTTTTTGCTGGCTGGGCGGGTTGACGACGGGTACCGTAGCGTAGACCTTAAGGCCCAAGTCCAAGGGCACCAGCTGAGATTTGGCGGGCTTAGGCTGCTCCGTGACCCCAAAGGAATTGGCATGGACGATGCTGAAGTGGGCATTGTCAAAGGAATTTTCCATCACCCGGAGGCCGCTACAGTGCCAGGGCTCATAGAACTGAGGGATCAGGCGATTCTCTGGGTCAGCGGCCTCGGCAATGTCGGGTAGGGGCAGGAGGGGATCGTCGGCTAGACAGACCCAGGCGTAGCCGTAGCGTTCTTCGCAGGGGTAGGACTTGACCCGATAGGTTTTGGGGATCGTCGCGCCGGGGTCGAGCTGGGGCACGTTGGTGCAGCTGCCGTCGCCGCCGTAGGCCCAGCCGTGGTAGGGGCAGCGCAGGCAGCCGTTTTGCACAATGCCCATGGAGAGTCTGGCTGAGCGGTGACAGCAGCGATCGCCCAGGGCCGCCGGTTTCCCCGCCGCCGTCAGCCACAGCACCAGCGGCTCCCCCAGCAGCGTGAAGGATTGGGGCCCATCGGCGAGATCGGCGATCGGCATCACCGGGTACCAGAAACGTCGCAGCACAGGTTCTTGGGTTACGAGCATGGTGGGTGTTGAGGTGGGTGAGTGGGTGAATGTATACCCCGTGGATCTGTAGCGTGGGTCGAGCTGCCCCAGCCTAAAGCCTTGCCGATTGCTCCCATGGCTCGACCCACGGAAAGAGGGAATCTTAAACAACGGCCTTGTAAACGATGGCCTCCTCAAGGGATGGAGCCGGTATCCCAGCAGCATTCACCCGCCGCTGCTCCACTTCGCCGTGGTCGCGGAGAAGCTTGGCCAAACGGTGCCGCATGAGAATGCCAGGGCGATCGCTCGCCATGTGCTGCTCCTCGGCCAGACTCAGGGGCGCATCGTAGTCGGTGCCTTCGAGAATTACCCGGTCTTCGCTGGTCACCTGGCGATCGAAGGCGATGATATCGGCGGCTTTAGCGTCCGCTTCGGTATCATTCCGCAGGCAGAACTGCACCACCTGGGATTGCTGATCGTCGATGGGGGTGTAGGCGGTAAAAATGACATGCTCAAGCCCGTTGGGGTACTGAATCTTGAGCGTACGGGCAAAGGGCATGTACCAGGTGCGGGTGTTGGTACGAATGGTTTTCTCTTCGGCAATGCCCAGATTTTTCTTTTGCAGGTCGGGGTTGAGCACCTCGAGCCAGTGCTTCATGACAAAGCCAGAGTCGGTTTCGGTGACGTCGTCAATCGGGGGGGGCTGGGGGTTCGACATATCGCCCCAGGAGCTGGCGTGGACGAAGTGGCCGTGGGCGCTGTCGAAGGAGTTTTCGATCGCCCGCAAGCCCCCCACCCGCCAGGGTTCATAAAATTCGTGGATAAACCGAAAATTGGCGGCGGCAAACTCGGGGATTTCCGGAATGGGCTGGAGTGGATTGTCATCTAGACAGACCCAGACGTAGCCGTAGCGTTCGGTGCATTTAAACGAGGGCACTCGATAGGTTTTGGGCACAGCCGCGCCGGCATCGAGCTGGGGCACAGCAACGCAGGTGCCGGTAGCATCGTACTCCCAGCCGTGGTAGGGGCAGCGCATACAGCCGTCTTTGACGATGCCCTGCGAGAGCTGGGCAGACCGGTGGCAGCAGCGATCGGCCAGGGCAGCGGGTTTGCCCTGGTCATCGATCCACAGCACCAAGGGCTGCTCGAGCAGGGTGAAGGATTGGGGGCCGGGGAGCACGGCATCCAGAGGGATAACCGGGTACCAGAAGCGCCGCAGCACAGGCTGTTGGGTGGTCAGCATGGAGGTTCTCCAAGGGGGATGGGAAAAAAGTCGGGGATGAAGCCTTGGCTGGGCGGGCATGACCAGCGGAGAGGGGGAGGGGTGGAGCCTGGGAACCCACCCTGCCCTGCCCCAATAGTGTTTCCATCAAAGCCTCAAGATTCAGTATCCAGGAACTGGGATGACTGCGTATACTGGCTGTACAGTGTTGAATGCCTGCTTGAATGCAACTATGTATACAAGAAAGACTAAAGGCTTTAAGAGACTGATTCCGTATTCTTAGATACCGTTATTTGTTCCTCCTGGCATTTGGAGTGCTCCAGTGGTCAAAGCCAGCTCCCAGACTCCCGCCCAAAAGCCATCGGGCAGCAGTGTCGATCGCATCTACGAGCGGCTGAAGCAGTTGGCGGTGAACTACAAGTTTCGCCCCGGTGAGCCCCTCAACGAAGTGGATCTAGCCGCCTCCTTTGGGGTCAGTCGCACCCCCCTGCGAGAAGTGCTCAACCGTCTGGTGGCCGAGGGCCTGCTCGATTTTGTGCCCCGCAAGGGCTTCTCCTGCAAACCCCTAGATACGAAGCGGGTCTTTGACCTCTACGAAGTGCGCTGCGGGTTAGAGATGATGAGCGCCAAGCTGGCTACCGAGCGGGCCAGCGACGACGAGATTGAGGCTCTGGTGCAGTTCTGGAAAACCGCCACCGAAAAATTCTGCACGCTGACCCCGGTAGACTGCGCCCGCTGCGACGAGACTTTCCACGAGCGCCTGGCGGAGCTGTCGCAGAACAGTGAGCTGTTGCACCTGTTAAAAAATGTCAATGCTCGGGCCCACTACCTGCGGCTGATCTCGATGGAGCAGGAGACCTACCGCCGGAGTACCTGCGCTGAGCATCAGCGGATTTTGCGGGCCATACAAGATCGCAATGTAGATGCAGCGGTTAACGCCATGGCCGCCCA
>JAIXUR010000494.1 GCA_027483425.1 Cyanobacteriota bacterium
AGCGCTTGAGGTTGGAAATCAAGATTTTGACCCGTTTGCGCACCACCTCATTGCACCAGAGGTGGTGAGGAGTCAACGCCCGGTGAGCCAACAGGCTCTTGCCGCCGGGCGCTGCGCAGAGATCCAGCACCGATGCCACCGGCCCAGGCATAGCGGTCAACACCGACGCGGCAAACACCGACGCCAGATCTAGACAGTAGTAGGCCCCGGCCTGGTGCAGGGGATGCTGACCTGGGCGCTGGTCGATCGCCAGGCGGTCTACCCAGGCGGGCTGCCAGGGCAGGGGCGGGGCGATCGCAAAGGGCACCTCAACCGGGCGGGGTTGGAGCCAGAGAATCGCCGTTGGATAGGGCTGGGGATTGGTCAGGGCGGCCACAAAGGCGTCGCGATCGCAGCCCTCGGCAAACAACCGACGGCTAAGTTTTAACAGTAGATTAGACGGCTCGCCCATAGGGCAGGATTATGCCACACCCTTTGCTCCACCATGGGTACTCAGCCCTAGAATGGAGCCGGAAAACGAGTCCACTGACTCAATGACCCAACCAGGGGTTGAGCGTTCAGGCCTGACTCCGCCGAATCACCTCTCTCCCCAACGACGAGAGCTTCACAATTATCACCATTGGACAAGCTCAGCAATACCTAGAATTAAATTCTTCAATCCAGCCTGCAAAGTAGACCATAGGATATAAATCGCCACTTTCTGCGATCGAAAGGTATATGGCTACTGTTTTAACTGATCCCCAGCTAGTTTACGTTAGTTAAAACTTGTAAGACTGCTACCCAGAGCAATTGTGACTATGGATAAAGCAAATACAAAGAAAACATAAAGTCGCCTAGGCGACATTGGCTTCTAGATCGTAGGCAAGGCCTGATGTTTAGGCATTTTAAGCCCGCGATCCCCAATTTTGCCAGAAGGGAAACTATGGAGGTCGTGTGCAGCTTTAGGAAACCGCTATGAAATCAGCGCAGTGCCAGGTGTCATCTTGCAGCCGCTGCCGTTTTTATGCCCCAGAGGGTCGCCGAGGAGGGCAGTGTAGTCAACTAGGGGTTCCGGTGGAGAGTCGCTGGGCACCCTGTTCTTTGGCGGTACCGGTGTTTGCCACGCAACTCTTGGAAATGAACCCCCTCAGTTGTTTACCTCAGCCCATTAGGCACGAATTGTCTGATATTTTTCTAGACGCAGCCCGGCTAGAGGCGGCTTTAGATGCACCCGCCGTCCCACATACCTACGATCAGGCCCTTTCTCCTCCCCAGCCTGCCACCGTCGTTTCTCGGTAGACTAGTGGGGATAAAACGAGGGGAGATATCCACCCCAATGGTTGCCCCATGTTGACCTACCCTAGTCTAGTTGCCATACCAACGCAGACTCGCCGCGATCGCAGCGGGTCTGCGCCTACCCCTAGGGTGCCGTAGTGGTGCGGCGCTACGCCATCATTGGCACCGGGGCCATTGGTGGCTACTACGGAGCCTGTCTGCAACGTGGCGGTGCAGAGGTGCATTTCCTGCTGCACAGCGACTATGACCACGTTGTGAACCATGGCCTAGTCATCGAGTCTGTGGCCGGAGACTTTGCCCTACCCAAGGTCTATGCTCACCGCCACACCGACACCATGCCACCCATTGATGTGGTGATCATTGCCCTCAAGACCACCCAAAATGCTCTCCTGCCGCAGTTGCTGCCGCCAATCCTAGGGCCAGAAACAGCCCTATTGACCCTACAAAACGGCTTTGGCATTGAGGCCGAGTTGGCCCATTGGGTCGGCCATGACCAGCTGGCTCGCCCCCAAAATCCCACCATCCTGGGTGGGTTGTGCATGATCTGCGCCAACAAGGTTGGCCCCGGCACCATTCGCCACCTGGATTACGGCTCTGTGCTGCTCGGCCAGCACAGAGCCGATCATCAACCCGCCGGGGTTTCACCACTGCTCAGCGCCATTGGGCAAGACTTTCAGGCCGGGCAGGTGACGGTGGACATGGTCGACGACCTGCGGCTGGCCCGGTGGCGCAAGCTGATGTGGAATATTCCGTTTAATGGTCTTTCGGTGGTGATGAATGCGACCACGGCCGAGATGATGGCCGATCCCACCATTCGCCAATTGGCCGAGCAGCTGATGGTGGAAGTCCTAGGGGCCGCCCAGTGCGATGGGGATAGGTTTTCTCCCGGACAGGGGCGGCACTTGCCCCCGGAGCTAATCGCTCACATGCTGACCCACACTGAGCACATGGCCCCCTACCGAACCAGCATGAAAATTGACTTTGATCAGGGTCGCCCTCTGGAACTAGAAGCCATTTATGGCAACCCTCTACGGGCAGCTCAAGCGGCCGGAGCGGCGGTGCCCACCATTGAGAGCCTGTATCACCAGCTGAAGGCCATGGACTGTGCCCCGAAACACCAGTAGCCACGGTAGCGATCTGGCCAGCGCTGTCCATTGACCGTTATTCTCAATGAAACGCCGTAGAAAGCCCAGGCTAAGGTCTCTACGGCGTTCGCGCTCTGATCGGGTTTGGCAGATTGGGCTGAAATCTAGGGGTCGGTGCGCAGCTCTTGGGGCTGTAGGAACGCGATCATTTCGTCTATCCCACGCTGAATGCGGCGGGTTACGGTCATGGGGCTGACGCCAATTTTCTCGGCCACTTCTTTCCGGGACAGCCCCTTAAAGAAGACAAACTCAATGGCGGTGCGGGTTTTAACTTCGAGACGGTTCAACGCCCGCTGGATCTGCTGACGGTCTTCTTCCAGCGCCTGCATGAGCAGGTAGTGGTTGTCAGGCAGGGTTTCACCCAGGGTGATGCTAGAGTCAACCTGCTGGCACACGGTGGCATCGAGGCTGAGGGGCAGACGATTTTTGTGGGCCATTTTGACTTCGCGCCACTCTTTAACAGGAACGTTTAAAGCGTCGGCCATTTCGCTGTCGCTGGGGCTACGACCCAGGGTGCGCATCAGATCCATCTGGAGCTTTTGGGATTCCTTTTGGAGGTCTTGCCAGCGACGGGGAATCTTAACGGTCGTGCCGCGATTGCGTAAGAAGTGCAGCATCTCCCCCCGAATGTAGGGCACCGCAAAGGAGCTAAAGGCACAGCCCTGGCTGGGGTCAAACCGCTCAATGGCGCGAATCAGGCCAATGTAGCCGATTTGCTCGAGGTCTTCGTAGGGCTCGGAGCACTGGTGGCTAACTCGGTGGGCAATTTTGCGCACTAGGCCAGCGTTGAGTTGCACCAGGCGGTTGCGCAACCGTACGGAAGGAGACTGCTTGTACTCCATCAGCAGTTCCATACCACGGGAGCGAATTGTCGAGGTTTCGGTAGCCATATCTGCGGGTATCCTTACGAGAGCGGGTTCGTTTAGAACTGTGTCTATTCTCGAGAGTGACGCTGGCATTCACCATGGTTGATCCACGGTACTCTGGCGAGGGGCCGCAGAAGTTCTCCGTAGTTCTACGGGATCAGCGCCCCAGGCACCCATTGGCAGGCCACTCCTGAGCCCTCAAAGACTGCCACCCTGGGCACCTTGACACCATCCCGTAGCCTGAGTTGGCCATGGCCTAGGCAGATACAGGCTTCAAAACCGAGCTAAGCTAACGTCATGCACCCTAGGGTGCATCCCCCCACTTTTCGCTGGCTGAGTTAATGGTTCTGAAGGCAGTTTTACTAGATTTCAATGGGGTCATCATTAACGATGAGGCCATCCACGGGCAGTTGATTGAAGAGTTGCTCGTCGCAGAAAATCTCAAGCCCAACCCCCGCGATCTAACCGAGTGCTGTCTGGGGCGATCGGATGCCGCCTGCCTCAGCGATTTGCTGAGGCGCCAGGGGCGAGTAGTGGCTCCAGCCTACCTGGACAAGCTGCTGAACCGCAAAGCAGCTCGCTACCAGGAGATCCTATCTAGCCTAGAAAAACTGCCCCTATACCCTGGCTTAGACGATTTAATTTATCAGCTCCGGGCCGCACAGCTGAAGCTAGCCATTGTGTCTGGGGCTCGCCGGAGTGAGATTGAGGCGGTACTATCGACCCTAGCCTGGGGTAACCACGTGGGGCTAATTGTGGCCGCAGAGGATTTACCAACGGGGGTCAGTAAGCCTGCCCCAGACGGGTATTTACTAGCAATTGAACGGCTCAATCAACAGTTTATGGATCTGGCCCTACAGCCCGGCGAGTGCTTAGCGGTAGAAGATTCCTTTGCTGGCATTGAGGCGGCCAAGGGAGCCGGGATACCCGTGCTTGGAGTTGCCCATGCCTATCCTTACCAAATGATTCATCGTCGGGCAACCTGGGTGATTGATCATCTCTATGAGCTCAATTTAGAGTGGCTCAAGCCCTACTACAGTGAGCCTCTCTGCGGTTCATTGCTACAAGACCCTAAACAGTCAGCTTGACGCTGCACTAGAACGTCGGTACAGAAACTCGGTTTCTTGGCCAGAATGCAAGTCATATCGTTAGCGCAGCGACGAAGAAACCGGGTTTTTAGCCATACTGTACCGGTGCTCTAGGCAATAAAAAACCTTTGCCGGTTAAAGCAAAGGTTAAGCTTAGAATTACCCACAGACATAAACTAAAGGAGAGTATGCCCCGTGTAGTTTACTGTCTAATCTTTTTCGAGATTTTCGCGACGGATTTCATCTAGACGAGAGGCATCTTTATCTAGATTTTCCCGGCGAAGCTGGTTAAAATCTACACCGCCAGCAACCTCTTCCAGTTGGTCATCAGACAGCGACTCATCTTCAGTAGCAGCTTTCTTGGTATCTTCAATCATTTTGTATCCTCCTGTTCGGATTACAAAACTATCCTAGGGTAGGCTATCCAGGTTTGTCTGCCTGAAAAAATCAGGCTTTGATGAACAGCAAGCTGTTAAAAACTTAAAGATGTTCAAATCAGGGATATGGCATCCTGAAGTCATCTCAATTGTGAGCGACTGAGTTCTGCGCCTTTATCAGTTATGGCTGCAGATTTTTATACCCGTATCCCCGTCCATATCTAGCCCCAGAGAGCCCTATAGTCCTAATCGAAAAATGGCCAAACACCCAGCCCAATGCTGTTGGATAAAATCTTTTCTTTTTGTAAAGTGAGCCTTTATTTTTAAAGACCTTTTAGGATGAGATTGAGGTTGCGCCTATTGGGTCTAATGCCAGACACATTGCTGCGAGTCTTAAGTAATGCCGATCTAGACTGGATGATCACCTCGGGTGAACGCCAGACCTTGGCGGCGGGTCAAAGCCTATTGCATCCCTACGTAGCCCCTAGCCATACCTCACTGATCATTGAGGGTAGTTTGGCCGAAAGCTTTGCCACCCAGGGGGCGGTGGATGAGGCCGTCCTGATTGATGAACTGGCCCCTGGGGACATGGTG
>JAIXUR010000241.1 GCA_027483425.1 Cyanobacteriota bacterium
CGATCGCATCGATCACCCCCGCCTTCACCCCGGCAATCAGCGCGGCCTGATCCTCGGGATTGCCCAAGGGCGGAGCCAACCGCAGGTTGGGGTCGTAGTCGCGCAGATCCTGAGCGCTAAACAGTAGGTGCATCCAAGTAGTACTGGCTGTGACCGGCAACCCGCGCTCCTTCGCCTGCTGCACCAGCTCCACCCCCCGTGCCGTCGAAAGACGCATCAGGTGCACGGGAGTACCCACCTCCGCCACACATTCCAACAACGCCGCTAGGGCCGCCGTTTCGGAGCTGACCGGGTCGCCCACTAGGCCGTAGATCAGCGAGAAAGGCCCTTCACGGGCGACGCCCAGGTCTCGCAGGGTGCGATCGCAGCTCCACAGGGCGATCGGCTTCCCCAGGGGTTGCAGGTACTGCAACAGCCGCTGCACCAGCAGCGGGTTCTGAATCGCCCGCCCATCGGCAAAGCCAACGATGGGCGACTCGGCCAACTCCGCCAGTTCTGTCATCTGCTGGCCCTGGGTAGCCTGGGTGAGAGCACCCCAGGGGTAGAGGTGCGGCAGTGACCCCTGGGTGCGTGACAGGATATCTCGCTGGGCCAGCAGTTTCTCCACCATCGCTGGATGGTCGATCGCAGGCTCTGTATCCGGCAAAATGCCCAGGCGGGTAAAGCCCCCGGCCCGGCCCGCCTGGAGCAACGAGTCCAGGGTTTCCCTCGACTCATGGCCGGGTTCCCCCGAGTGGCTGTAGAGATCCACCAGACCGGGGAGCAAGACTTTTCCCTGGCCCGCGATCATCTCCGCGTTGGCGGGGATCACCGTCAGCGATGGGGCCAGGGCGGCTATCACTCCATCGATGACCAAGACATCCGCCACCTGGTCAGTCTGGGCGATCGCATCCAGCACCCGCACCTGCTGGATCAGCTGCGCCTCCCGACCCTGCGTGTCGGGACTCTGGGCGCTGGACTGGGCCCTGGTCACAGAGCCCCCGCCGCCGTTTTATCCAGCACGCTGCCCGACAGGTGAATGGTGATGTTGGCCGTGGTCAGCACCGGGGCACTGTCGATGCCGTTGGGGTAGTCGATTACACTCACCGCCCCATTACCCTGCTTAAAGCGCCAGAAAGAAGCTGGTCCCAGGCCCAGAACATGGCAGAGCAGGGCCTTATTCACCGCATCGTGGGCGACCACCAGCACGGTTTGCACCTGGTCACCGCCGCTGTGGGCCGCCACAATGTCTTTCCAGGCGGCGATCGAGCGTTGCCACACCTGCTCTAGGTTTTCGCCCCCCGGCATTTGCACCGTTTCAGGCTGGCTCTGCCACTGCTCCAGTAGGCCTGGGTAGTTGTCCTCAATCTCACTCTCAAACAGCCCTTCCCATTCCCCGTGGCTAATTTCCTGCAGCTCGTTCACCGAATGTAGCGTCAGCCCCCCATGGTGCTGGAGAATAATTTCCGCCGTTTCCTTGGGGCGCGCCATAAAACTCGTATAGGCCGCATCGATCGCGACCGGCTGGAGAAATTCCGCCGCCTTCTCGCCCTGGGCGCGGCCATTGTCGTTGAGGGGCACGTCAATTTGGCCCTGAAAGCGGCCCTGGCGGTTCCACTCCGTTTCGCCGTGCCGCACCAGCAGCAGGCGCGGCCCCCGGTGCCCGCGCCGCATCTCCGGCAGCGGTGCCCCCATGTGGCTGGTCAGGTTCATCGCCTCCACCTGCACCGGGCTGCCCCAGCCCCCGGCAAAGTTGAGCACGCTGATGTTGCAGTTGGCCTGGTTGAGGTTGTTGAAGCGCTCTGGCCCCAACCCAATGGCGGTGCTAATCAGCGCCCGGTTAATGGCGCTGTGGGCCACGATCAGAATGGTTTGGCCCTGATGCTGGGCCAGCAGTTCCGGCCAAAACCGCGCCGCCTGCTGGTACAGCTCGCGAATGGGGTAAAAGTCGACCGTCGACCCATCGGGCTGCGGCACCGCCATGACCATGTTGGCCGGGTCGGTGCGCCATTGGTCAAAGATTTCAGGATGCTGGGCCTCGGCCTCGGTAAAGGGCATGCCCTCCCACAGGGGCAAGCTGATCTCTCGGAGGTGATCGGTGAAGGTTGGGCTGCCTAGACCAGGGGTTGCCTTTTGTAGCTCAGCGGTGATGATTTCTGCCGTTTTGCGGGCGCGCTTGAACGGGCTAGCCCACACCGCATCAAAGGGAATGCCCACCAGCGCCTGGCCCACCTGGAGAGCTTGGGCCTCGCCCGCTGGGGTTAGCTCTGACTCGTCGCAGTGGCCTTGAATGCGCTTTTGCTGGTTGTAGGTGCTCTGCCCGTGGCGAACGATAATAACGCGGGTTTTCAGGGGTCTGTCCTCTCAGTTGCTCAACCAAGGTCAGATCTTACCCTGTCGGGGAGATCCCCCGCAGCCTTGGAGCAGACCGAGGCGATTTCTGGCCAAGAAGATACCCCCCTCCTGTAGGGGCGCAGGGCCTGCACCCTGGGGGGAACAAAATTCTTAGGCCTTTTCGGGGCCAGAATTGACCCTAGCGGCCGATACCTGGCCCTGGGGGTCACTACCCGCGCGGCGCCCCGATCGCCCCCAACCTTGCCAACACCTCCGCAAAGCTCGGTCGAGCCAGACTATCGGGCTGCATACAGGCCTGCTGGAGCTGGCGCAGCTGGGCCAGAGCCTCTGGAGGGGCTGGGCAGCGATCGAGCAAATCCTCCAGCAGACAGCCCCAGGCTCTGATTTCGAGGCGCTCCAGGCCAGGGGCCAGGGTGTCGGCGGGGTCATAGAAGCTAGCCGCCCCAAAATC
>JAIXUR010000556.1 GCA_027483425.1 Cyanobacteriota bacterium
CCCGAGGGAAAGGGCCCCAGCAGCCACCGCTGCTGAAAGGCCTCGGCCAGCGAGGTCTGGGTGAGCCCCAGCACCAGGTAAAACAACCCGGTGACCAGGGTAAAACTAGCGGGAATCACCAGCACGTTTTGATAGCGCCGGGTTAGCCCCAGTAGCGCGATCGCAAACGCCACGCCGGGCACCCATTTCAGCAGCAGGTGGGGTTGGAACAGCAGCGGCAGTTGGGCGACGGTGCCCACGTCGGCCATCACCTGCAAGCCGCCCAAGGACATTAAACAGCCCAGCCCGGCCAGGTAGCCCCCCATCACCGGGTAGGGCAAAAAGCGAATCCATTCGCCTAGGCGCAGATGGCCCACCACCAGCAAAAAAACACCCACCAGGAGCGAGGTCAGGGCGATCGCCGCCACCAGGGTGAGCAGCACCTCCGGTGCCGGGGTCGAGCTGGGAATTTGACTGGCCACAGCGCTGAGAATCACCGCCAGGGTCGTCATTTCCTCGGCCACCGGGAAGGCAATAATGCCCTTCAGCGAACTGCGCAGCGCAATGATCGCGCCGATAATGGCGGAGCTAAACAGGTTAATGCCAATGCCCGTGGCGACGTAGGGCTCCAGGGCCCCCGAAAACACCAGGGCCGCCATGGGAATAATATCGGTCAGAGTAGCTACTAGCCCCGTCACCAAGCCAGCAATGATGCCGGTTCCTAGGCTCTCGGTGGGTGGATTTGCTTGAGTCACAGACGTCACCGTATCGTCCCCATAGATATAGCATTGGCTGGGGTGGCCCAATCCACTCGGTGATGTTCTCGTAACCTGTTCTCGTCACCCACAGATGCAGCCCTTGCCCGCCCCTTGCCCCTTGCCTATGTCCCCACCATCCTGATTGAATAGGGGCATTAAACGTGAGCTTGGGCGACCACCATGTATATCGTGCAGATTGCTTCGGAATGTGCCCCTGTCATCAAGGCTGGGGGGCTGGGGGACGTGGTCTACGGCCTCAGCCGCGAGCTCGGTACCCGTGGGCACTGCGTCGAGATCATCCTGCCCAAGTACGACTGCATGCGCTACGACCACATCTGGGGGCTGCACGAGGCCTACTGCGACCTGGTTGTGCCCTGGTATGGCACAGATATTCTCTGTGATGTCCACTGCGGCTGGGTACACGGGTGTCTGTGCTTCTTTATTGAGCCCAAGTCCTGGGAGATGTTCTTTAACCGGGGCTGCTACTACGGCTGCGACGACGACCCGATGCGGTTTGCCTTCTTTAGTAAGGCGGCGATGGAGTTTTTGCTGCGCAGCAACAAGCGCCCCGATGTGATTCACTGCCACGACTGGCAGACCGGGCTGATTCCGGTGATGCTGTTCGAGATTTACAAGTACAACGGCATGGAGTTTCAGCGCGTCCTGTACACCATCCACAACTTTAAGCACCAGGGGTTTGGGGGCAACGAGATTTTGCGGGCTACCGGGCTGAACCGACCGGAGTATTACTTTCAGCCCCACCGTCTGCGCGACGACTTCAACCCCTTTGCCATCAATTTTATGAAGGGGGGCATTACCTACGCCAACCACGTCAATACGGTGTCGCCCTACCACGCCTGGGAGGCCCAGCACACCGACCAGGGCTTTGGCCTGGCCCACACCCTATACACCCATCAGCACAAGTTCTCGGGCATTCTCAACGGCATCGACTACGACGTGTGGAATCCGGAGAGCGATCGCTACATTCCCCACCACTACAGCCTCACTACCCTTGAAGACAAGGCTCTGAACAAAAAAGAACTGCGCGATCGCCTGCTGCTACGCCAGAGCGATCGCCCCCTGGTCGCCTTCATTGGCCGCCTCGACGACCAAAAGGGGGTACACCTGGTGCACCACGCCATTTACTATGCCCTGGGCCAGGGTGCACAGTTTGTGCTGCTGGGCTCGGCCACCGAAAAGAGCATTAACGACTGGTTCTGGCATGAAAAGCTCTACCTCAACGACAACCCCGATGTGCACCTGGAGCTGAGCTTTAACGAAGAGCTGGCCCACCTGATCTACGCCGGGGCCGACATGATTGTGGTACCCAGCAATTTTGAGCCCTGTGGCCTTACCCAGATGATTGGCCTGCGGTACGGCACCGTGCCCATTGTGCGCGGCGTGGGCGGCCTGGTGAATACCGTCTTCGATTGGGATTACGACACCCTCCATCCCGCCGAGGAGCGCAACGGCTTTGTCTTTTTCCAGACCGATGCCGTCGCCCTAGAGTCGGCCATGCAGCGGGCCTTTGACACCTGGGAAAACGCGCCCGAGACCTTTATGCAAATCGCCCAGCAGGGAATGCAGTACGACTTTTCCTGGAATCATCCGGGACAGGACTACATCAACCTGTATGAGTACATACGGCATAAGTAACGCTCGTTATCTGTGCCGACTTGCCCCTGGGTTGATGGCTTGCCATAGCCCCAAGGTCGTGACGCTGCCCAGGGTAGCGATCGCACCTGAGCAACTGGGCAAGCTGGGGTAGGTCTACCACCTGCGCACTGACCCGCGCCGATTGCCTCTATGTCTGTAAGCCCTGACATTACGCTACCTAAACTGACCCGCGCTAAGCTGCTGCGGGGCCAGGGTGATGCGCTATACGCCATTGGTCGCTACGACGACTCCCTGGCCCGGTTTCAAGAGGCCCTCACCCTCAATCACGACGACTATGAGGTCTGGACCCTGCAGGGGTTTTGTCTGGCGGCGCTGAAGCAATTTGAGGCCTCGGTGGAGAGCTTTAACCAGGCGATCGCCCGCCGCCCCAACTACGGGCTAGCCTGGCACGGCAAAGGTCACGCCCTGGCCAAACTCAGCCACTTCGAAGAAGCCGCCACCCACCTGGCGCGGGCGGTGCAGCTCACCCCCAACGACAACAAAGCCTGGTACAACCTGGGAACCGCCCAAAATCAGCTGCGCCGCTACCAAGATGCCGTGGTCAGCTTTGAGCGCAGCCTACAGCTTAACCCCCACGACCACCGAGCCCGCTACAACCAGGGGGTGGCCCTGGGCGGTCTCCAGCGCTACGACGAGGCGCTCCAGGTGTTGCAACAGGCCCTCGATCAAAAGCCCGGTGCCCACTACATTTGGAACCAGCGCGGTACGGTGCTGATTCAAATGGGGCGCTACGATGAAGCCATCCACAGCTTTGACACCTCCCTCAGCTACCAGGCCCACAACCCCAATGCCTGGTATGGCAAAGCCCGCGCCTACGCCATGGCTGGCGCTGTGGAGCAAACCCTCAAGAACCTCTATCGCACCTTTGTGCTGAGCCCCTACGTGTACCGGGTGATGGTGCAGATCGACGCCCACTTTGATGGGGTGCGCGACGATCCCCAATTTCAACGGCTGGTGGACGCGGAGCCCTAGGCCTAAGCTGGCCCACATTGATAGGCAGAAATTCCTCCCACAGGTGCCTCTACTGGGGCAACCTCCTTGTACCGACAACCGCGCCCTGGTGACCTTGGGGGCGATCGCTCCGTTTGCTGCAAGAGAAACAAAAAGTAGGGGAGTCGTGATGTTAAGGTAAAACCTCAGTTCAGAGCCAGCGCGAGAAAATGAGGAAATCTATGGATAAACCAGCAGCATCGCCCATCTCTCCGGGTAATCAGGTCATTCGCGGAGCCTTGCTCGATTTTGTGGATGATCCGTTCTATGTGCCCGTGGCGGAGTCGGTGCGCTATATCCCCGACGGGCTGCTGGTGATTCGCGATGGCCACATCGCCGCGTTGGGGCCCTATGATCAGCTGCAAGCATCGGTGGCAGACCTCCCCCTCGCCGACTACTCTGACCACCTGATCCTGCCGGGGTTTATTGATACCCACATCCACTACCCCCAAATGGGCATGATGGCCGCCTACGGCGAACAGCTCCTCCCCTGGTTAGAGCGCTATACCTTTCCCACCGAGCGCAAATTTCAAGATAAGGCCTACGCTGACCAGGTGGCCGCGCTTTTCCTAGACGAGCTGCTCAAAAATGGCACCACGACCGCCCTGGTGTTTGCAGCGGTGTTTCCGGCCTCAGTGGATGCATTTTTTGAAGCGGCGATCGCCCGTAACCTCCGCATGATCAGCGGCAAGGTGATGATGAATCGCCATGCGCCAGACTACCTCTGCGACACCGTAGAGTCGTCCTACACCGATTCCAAAGCCCTGATTCAGAAGTGGCACAAGCAGGGACGCCTGCTCTATGCGGTCACCCCACGGTTTGCCGGTACCTCTACCGAAGCCCAGCTGAAGCAGGCCGCCCGCTTGCTGGAAGAATTTCCCGATGTGTACCTACACACCCACATCGCCGAAAACATAGCCGAAGTCGAGTGGGTGGCGGGCATGTTTCCCCAGCACAAGGGCTACCTAGATGTCTATGACCAGACCGGGTTGGTGAAGGAGCGATCG
>JAIXUR010000638.1 GCA_027483425.1 Cyanobacteriota bacterium
CTGAGCCTGACTCAACTCTGGACTATTACTAAGCAGAATGTCTAAATTATAGGAGTGTTCATGGCTTTTTGGGGTAAGCGCCTCGCCTGCCCAGGCAGGACAGGCAGGATGCCTATCCCACAATATTTTCAGGGATCTAGTCAAGGGCTGATGAGAATTTACACAAAAATTTGAACACTCTCGTCGGTGAGGCTATTTCCCCAAGATTAGTCCGATCCAGGAGCCAAGTCTAAATAAGTATTTCAGCCACCTAGAATTAAATTAAAAAATATATTTATGATCTGAATTATTGAGCGATTCATTACTCTTTATTGACCTATTTTAAAGCATCCAGCTGTGAAATTCCTGTGAACAAAGTCGCCCGATCGCCTACTGATCCGGGATCTCATCGTGACCGGTCTAACGGGCCGGGTTCACGGCTTGGGAAGGGATGTTTTTGAGTTGGGATAGGCTGAGAGTTACACAGCGGTAACAACCTGATTGCGACCAGCGGCTTTAGCCCGATAGAGCGCCTCGTCGGCAGTTTTGAGCAGGGCTGCTACAGTGCTGCCATGCTGGGGAAAGGCGGCGACGCCAAAGGATGCGGTGATCGGGCCTAAATTCTGCTCGTGATAGTAGGGGCGCAGCTGGCTAATCGCGGCCCGCAGCATTTCGGCTCGGGCGGTGGTTTTGGCCAGGGTGGCTTCTGACAACATCAGGGTCATTTCTTCACCCCCATAGCGGCAGGCAATGTCAGAATTGCGCACGTTCTCCTTTAGCAGAGTCCCGATCTGTTGCAGCACAAAATCGCCGACATCGTGGCCAAAGGTGTCATTGAACCGCTTGAAATGGTCGATATCCATCATGATCACCCCGATAGAGTACTGGTGGCGCTGGGAGCGAATCATCTCCTGGGTGAGCGTTTCTTCTAGATAGCGGCGGTTGTAGAGCCCCGTTAGTGGGTCGCGAATGCTCTGGTTACGAAGGGTTTCTTGCAGTTTGAGGTTGGCGATCGCCATGCCTACCTGCTCAGCCAGCGTGCGGGCCAGATGCTGCTTGGGCTCGGGCAGCCCCCCTGGCGTTTCAGTGCTGAGGAACAACAACCCCAGGGTCTCGCCCTGGGCCATCATCGGCATGCATAGGGTAGCGGTGGCTGCGGTGGCTGGAATATGGTGACAGCGCAGGCTCAAGTGGTCTTGGCCCACATAGTGCATGCGCCCGCGCCGCAGCCCCCAACAGCGGTGGGGCTCAAAATCGGTGTTCGAGCAGAGTTGTCTGCCCCAGCTACTCACCAATTCCAAACGATTGCCCGATGGGCGGGTGATAAAAATCCCCCCCGCACAGTCAGGGAAAAGGGTTTCGACTAGGTTGGTAATCGTGTGGCAGGCTTCTTCCACCGTTGCGCAAGCCTGAAGAAAGTCACTGATTTCGCTCAAGGTGACCATTTCAGCATGGCGTTGATCGAGATCTGATACTCGATCTTCAAGCTGTTGATTGAGCTGGTGTAGCACTTGTTCCGATTGCTTAAGGGTGGTGACATTGCGAAAGGTGACGGCAAAGCCATCGCCTAGTTTGACGGCAATATTTTCAAACCAAGACTCTATGCCGTCGCGGTTGTAGTGAAATTCTCGCTGGTAGGGTTCTCCGGTTTCAACGGTGTGTACGTAGCCCTCAAATAGCCCTTCTTCCCGAGCACTCGGCATTTCTTCGAGCAACCGCTTACCGATCAGACTGGCCTCGGTGCGCCCCACCAAATCGCAGGCGGTGGGGTTGCTCAACAGCCACTCAAAATCAACGATGGTGTCTGCATCGTCGCGCACGGAGCGAAAGGCCATAATGCCGTCTAGGGAGCTATCTAAAACGCTGCTAAGCTGCATTTCTGAGGTTTGCAAAGCCTCCTGCATGATAATGAGCTGGGTGATGTCGGATAGTAGCCCGATGCCACCGGTATAGTTATGGTTTTCATCGAACAACGGCATTGCCGAGACCAAGGCCCACAACACAGTCTGATCTTGTCGGCGAAACTTAAACGGATGGTTTTCTTCAATCCCCTGCTGCCGACGCTCTAGATACGCCTGGGCCTGGGCCTGCTCGGCGGGAGCAATGAAATCCATCAGGTTAGCGCCAACCATCGCTTCGACGCCGTAGCCCAACATATCGGCCATCTGCTGGTTGACGAAGGTGGTTTTGCCCTCGGCATCGAGTATCCAGACGCCTTCTAGGGTGGTTTCTATGATGCTGCGGTAGCGTGCTTCGCTGCGCTGGAGGGCGAGGACGGCCTGTCTGCGCTCGGTCTGGTCTTGGATGTAGCCTAAAAACTGCTTGACCGAACCGTCGACAGCGTAAATCACCCTGTTAAAGTCTTCAATCCACCGAAAATCGCCATTGGCGTGGCGCAGTCGGTAGGTTTGGGAATAGGACGGTTTCTGGGCTGCCGTAGCGCTGTCTAATGCGGCCTGTACCTGTTCGACATCCTCTGGATGGATCAACGACATAAAGGTGAAATTTTCTGCCAATAGCTCTTGGGGTGTGTACCCCAGCTCCGTCTCGACATTGGGGGAAATATACTCAATGGGCCAACCCGGTGCGGTTCCCCAGCGAATCACGATGGTGGGGCCGCCGATAAACAAACTGCGTTCCTCCTCCAGGAACTCCTGAATATGCCTGCGATCGGTAACATCGCTGTCTGTACCAATCACTCGCAGGGGCTCACCGGTTTCAGTCCATTCGATCACCTTGCCCCGGTCAAGAATCCACTTGTAGCTACCATCTTTGCAGCGCATCCGGTGCTCATGTTGATAGACCGGGGTTTCACCGCTGAAATGGCGCTGCAAGTCGACGTAGCATTGCTCTAAATCGTCGGGATGGATTCGACTACTCCATTCGTCTAGGGTGGTGCCAATTTCATCTTCGCCGTATCCCAGCATGGCTTTCCACTGGCGCGAAAAAAAGACGGTGTTGGTCTGGGCGTTCCAGTCCCAAACGCCATAACTCGATCCCTCTAGGGCAAATTGCCAGCGGGTTTCGCTGGCTCGCAGGTCGGCTTCGGCTTGTTTGCGATCGCTGATGTCTACCGCCACGTAGGAAAAACGGGGCCGCTGACTGTCACCAAGACCGATATACGACACCACTACCGATAGCCAAGCCGTCGTGGTATCGGTGGTGTGGGCATAGTCAAACTGTACCGGCTGCCCTGAGGTCTGGCTTTGGTGATAGTGCTGCATCCAGGTCTGAATATGATCTGGAGGTACGCCGAGATCGCTGGCCCATTGCCCCTCTAGCGCCTCGCCAGTCATGTTAAAGAAGGTGGCAGTCGGCTGGGTATCTGAAATGTGCAAAATGTCATGGTCTGACAGTTCCACCACCCCCATCATCAGCGGCAATGAATTGTAGAAGCTGTGGAGAATGGCAGTTTTCTCTTGTAGGGTGCGCTGGGTCTGCCGTTGGGCGGTAATGTCTCGGGCTATTTTAGAGGCCCCAATTAGCACACCGGATTCGTCCTGCACGGGGGAAACGGTCAGCGACACCTCCACCCGACGACCATCTTTACACTGGCGCTGGGTTTCGTAGGTTTCTATACTTTGGCCCTGGTGCAGTTGCTGGAAAATCAGGGCTTCATCGGCCTGGCATTCGGGCGGAATAATCAGGGTAATGGGCTGGCCGATCGCCTCGGCGGCACTGTAGCCAAACAGGCGCTCGGCAGCACGGTTCCAACTGGTGATGATGCCCTCAGGGGTTTTGCTAATGATCGCATCTTGGGATGACTCGACAATAGCAGCGAGCTGAGACCGTTCGTCGCGGCTTTGGCGCAGGGCAGTTTCGACCTGGGCCTCCAAATCCGCCTTGGCGGCTTGCAGTTGCGCCACTAGGCTAGCTTGCTGAATGGCCATGCCCACCTGGATAGCCAACTGTTGCAGGGTAGCAATTTCCTCGGGGAGCCAGTTTCGGGGCGCGGAGCAATGATGGGCAATGAGCAAACCCCACAGCTGCGACTCGCACAGCACCGGCACCACCAGGTTGGCCTTGACCTGAAACCCCGCCAAAAACTCGGCGTAGCAGGTACTGAGGTTAGCGGTAGCAACATCAGCGATCGCCCGCGCCTGTCGCTCGTCGTAGGGCTTTAGCCAGTCAGCTTCAAAGCAAGCATCATGGACAGTGCGATCCAAAATTGACCACTGCGGATCTTGCACAGCCTCGACCACGACCTGACCACTCTTGGCGGCGGCAAACTGGTAAAGCAGGGCGCGATCGCAGCCCAAAAGCTGTTGCACGGCATCCACGGTGGTTTGCCAGATCGTGCCTAGATCGAGGGACTGGCGAATTTGCAGGGCGATTTCTGCGATCATGTACCCCCCTTTCAGGGGTAGGGTGGGGCTACGGGAGCCGTTGGCATTAATCGCTTCCCTACTATGGATGCCTACCATTCTAAACGCCCCCAAGGCCTGGCCTAAAAAGCAACTGAGTGCTGATCCGTCAGCGTCATAGGGACTTTCAACATTTAAATTATGCCCCAATTAAATTATACCCCAATGCCAGAACCTCCAGGTAGGATCTGCCCTAGAGGATGGGGGCGGGATAATTAGGTGATGGCTCGAAAAGAGTTTCCCCAATGGTAGGCAGTGCCCACCCGACAGCGGCTACAGTCGCTGAATTAAAGCGGGTATCTTCTTTCCTAGAAATCTCCTTAATGGCCTGGAAGTCCCTACCCTACATTAC
>JAIXUR010000168.1 GCA_027483425.1 Cyanobacteriota bacterium
ATCCGCTGCAAAAATTTAGTCTCTGACCGCTGCCACGGTCGCGGTGAGTCGCAGGCATGCACCATCAGTAAGCCCCAAACCCTGGGGCTACCGTCGCGGTGACGGCCATGGCCGGGGTAGAGAATGGGTGCCACCACCTCAGTATGCACCCCCAAGGCTTGGATAAAGGGAGACTGGCCGCCGTCGGAGTCGGTGGCCCCATAGATGTGGGGCCGCCCCTGCAAACAGGGTTCATAGCAGTCTTGGAGGGCGCAGTCTTGGAGCCAGGGAATAGATCTGGGCAGGGCGTAGGTCGGGGCCGCCACCGACTGAATCACCCGCAGGGTAGACTCGCCATCAAATTTTAGAATCAGGGCGCGGTCGGCCTTGAGGTTGCGCTGCACCTCGGCCACGGTGGTGGAGAGAATTTCAGATAGATCCAGGGACTGGCGAATGTGCTGGGTGATTCGGGAGAGCAACCGTTCGGCCTGGGCCTGGGAGCGCAGCGATGCTTCCATTCCCTTGCGATCGGTGATGTCTTGGCCAATGCCGATGATGCGGCCATCGCTGAGACGGATGTGCGCCCAGGTGGTTTCAACCCGCCGCCCCTCTCGGCAGAGAATGGTGAGGTCGAGCCAGGTGCCATCGGCGGTTTCCCGGTGGTCTAAGGCTCGCTGGTGATCCCTAGCGTCGTAGATGCGCTCTAGCCATTTGGACTCGTTCAGCTCTGCCATCGACCAGCCCAGGGTGGCTTCGATCGCCCGGTTGACCAAAATCAGCTCGCCCTCGGCGTCGTAAAAGGCCAGCATAACGGGAATATGATCCACCAACGTTTGCAGCATTTCCCGCTGGTGGGTGAGGGCGTCGGTGCGCTCTTGCACCTGGGCCTCGAGGGTGCGGTTGTAGTCGGCCAGCATCTGCTCGCTCTGGCGCACCTGGGCCTCGCTCTCCCGCAGTTGGGCATAGAGCTTCGCGTTGTAAAGGGAGATGGCGGCCTGCCCCGAGAGTAGTTTGATCACCTCCAGCCGGTCGAGGGTAAAGGCACCGGGGGTGAGATTGTTTTCTAAATAAACCAGCCCCACGGGAATCCCCTGGCTCAGCAACGGGGCACAGAGAATAGAACGGGTGGGGTGAGTTTGGAGGTAAGGATCCACCGCAAAGCGGCTGGCCTGGGTGGCGTCGTCGAGTACCAGACTGCGCTGACTGCGCAGCACAGTGCTGATCAGCGAAAGCGGTAGGTGCCCAGCTAGGGGAAAGTGTTGCAGCACCTCCGTCGATAGGCTTTGGCGATGGAGATGGGTGTTCTCGTAGAAGCCCACGGCCTCGATAAACCAATCCTCTGGCCCGGCCTCTGGGGTTAGGGGCAAGACCAGATACCCTCGCTGGGCACCCGCACTTTCCAGCAGGGTTTTCATCAGGGAGGACAGCAACCGGGCCATCTCAATCTCGCTGGAAATGGCCTGGGTAGCCTGGAGCACAGCCTGGAGATCCATGGCCTGCCGGGAAGATGGCCGAGACGATGGCTGGGAGGTGAGGTTGGCCTGGGTCGTTTGGGGCCTCGGGAGAGAGCTGAGCTGTGGGGTGCGCAGCCCCAGGGTGGGATAGCGGGCTTCGAGCTGGTTGACCTTGGCCGTGGCCCCCCACATCTGGTAGGCGTAGTGGGCCTCTTGCAGGTAGGTGGCTGCGATGCGATCGCGCCCCCGCCCCCGATAAAACTTCGCGGCCAGCTCAAAGGCCAGGGCTTCCTCCTGGCGATACTGGTGGTCTCGGGCTCCGGCGATCGCCTGTTCATAATAGTCTTCAGCCGCCAGCACCTGGTTCAGCACCCGCGCCTTTTCGGCCTCCACCAGGTGGACCTTGTGCAAAAAGTTCATGGGCCCATGGGTAGCCCAGCGGTGCAGCTTGTCGAGGTTGGCGTTGACGCGATCGAGATCCATGGCATCGGCCGCCAGGGCCAACTGCGCCAGTGAGTCGTAGAAATAAAATGCGGCACTGGCAAACATTCCCACCACAGCATCCAGGTATTGCCGAGCCAGGTCGGCGTTTGCGGCGGCCCGCTCGTAGTCCTCAAACAGGTAGCAGAGAATCAGTTGATTGAGAAAGGCGCTGTGCAGCTCGGTGCGGTTGCCCTGGAGTTTGGCCATCGGCACCGACTGGGTCTGATCGTAGGCCGATCCCACCAGCCGCGTTGGATTTTGGGGCTGACCGACCAGGTTGAGCACCGACTGCAAAAACACAGCCACCCAGCCCAGGGCCACATCCTGACGGATCTGGCGAATGGCCTCGGTGTGAGCCTGCATCGCCGCCAGCACCTCCGGCAGCGGTTGACCGCTGAAGTAGAGATGGGTGGAGAGGTGAAACAGCGCATAGCCCGCATATTCAAAGTCCCCCGTTTCCAGGCCACTTTCATAGCCCATGACCAGGGTTGAGTGGCTCTGGCGCAGGGGTTCTCGCCAAAAGCCAATGTGCCCCCCGACCACATTGAACACCTTGGCCCGAAAGGGTCGAGCATCGAGTTTAGCGACCAGCTGCGCGGCCAGCTGGCCAAACCGGTAGCCTGTCTCGATCTGTCCCAAACTATCGCAGTTCACCAGGGCGTAACCGACGTAGGCAATGGTTGAACCCTGGGTATGGCCGTACTGCAACGACAGCTGAGTGATTTTCAGCAAAATCAGCGGTAGGAGATTGGGGGCCGAGATATAGGCGGCCGAGCCAATTTTGGCCAGCACCTGTACCGCCGCTAGGGCTACCGCGTCGGTCATCTCAGGTAGCTCGAGCAACTCCTCTAGACCCTGGTCGGCCAAGAGGCTATTGAGATGCAGCAGAGCCCCCTGGGCTTCGGCGGCGGTGGGGTGCTGGGGCAGGTAAATTTCTAGGGCCGCCAGCAGGGTGAGCCCGGCTCCGATCGCCCCCTTGAGATCGCCCTGGCTGATCAGAGCCTGAAGTTTGATGTCACAGCTTTTGACCGTATCCAGGGGAGCGGTGGCCTGGGCCAGAACAGCGCTGATGTAGCGATTGGTTTGGGCCCTGTTACCACTCAGGTAGGCCGCCGCCGCCGCCATTTCATGGAGCCCTAGGGCCAATCCATAGTTTTCCTCCCAGGGGTTAGGCCCCAGCAGCCGCAGCCCCGATCGCCCATAGTCCAGGGCCGCATCGTAGGCGAGGGAGGCCTTGGCCTGTAGGCCCGCTTGCAGGTTGAGGCTGGCCATGGATTCTCGTTCTGACCGACTGACGGATGCCATGGCTGAGGCTCCAGCGGCCAACAGCCCCAGGTTGACTTGGTCGGCCATGGTAAACAGACGCTCAGGCAGCCTATCGGGGGGGGTGTCTTGCCACAGCAACCGTCCCCAGCGCAGATGCACCGCCTGGCGCTGGGCGGGAGCCATCAGTTCGTAGGCGGCCTGCTGGATCTGGTCGTGGGTAAAGCGATAGCGGCTAACGGTGCTGGCCGGGCCGGGGCCGGGCCGGATCAGGCCGTGCTGGGTGGCGATCGCCAGATCGATCCGCAGCGTCTCAGCAGACTGTTCGGCCAGTAGGGCCAGGGGCTCGACCTCAAACTCGGCCCCCATACAGGCCGCCAGTTGCAGCAGGTACCGAATGGATTTAGGCAGCTGTTGGAGTCCCCCCACCATCAAGGCCACCACATTGTTGGTAAAGCCCACCGCCTCGATGCGATCCATGTCCCATCGCCAGCGCCGCTGGTCAGCGTCAAAGGTCAGTAACTGTCGGCTGTGCAAGGTGCGGAGGAACTGGTTGACAAAGAACGGGTTACCCGTAGTCTTTTGGATGACCAGCGCGATCAAGTCGGCGATCGCGGCCACCGGCTGGCCCAGGGTCTCTGACAGCAGCTGGCCCAGGGGGGCGGGCCCCAACGGCCCTAGGGTGAGACACGGCGGCGACACCCCGGCCCGGTGAAGGGCCTCTAGCATCCGGGTGAGCGGGTGGGCCTGGTCTACCTCGTGGCTGCGGTAAGCCCCTAGCACCAGTAAATGGGGCAGGCGATCGCTCAACAACAGCAGCAGCAGCAGGTTAAGGCTGGCCCGATCGGCCCACTGAAGGTCATCCAAAAATAGCGTCAGCGGACGCTCTGGGGTACAAAAGACCCGCACAAAGTTTTGAAAGATGTAGTTAAATCGATTCTGGCTTTCAATGGCGTCGAGCGGGGGCACCGCAGGCTGTACCCCAATGATGCGCTCCACCTCCGGCAGCACAGCGGTAATCACCTGACCGTTAGGGCCAACGGCGGCCAAAATGCGATCGCGCCACCGCTGCAAAGCCGCCTCACTTTCCCCCAGCAGCTGCCGCACCAAGCTGCCAAAGGCCTCTATCACCGGGGCATAGGGCCCATGGGGCGCGTACTGATCAAACTTGCCGCTGATGAAATAGCCCCGACCTTGGGTCATGGGGCGGTAGAGCTCGCCCACGAGGGAGGATTTGCCGATGCCGGAGTAGCCGGTGATCAGCAGGAGTTCGGGGGAGCGGGGGGGAGGGAGGGAGATGGATGGGTGGGTGGGTGAAGGGGTAGGTGGCCCAACATCTTCATCTTCCCTGGCGGCCACGCGCTCGAAAGCGGCCAGCAGCGTAGCTAACTCCTCCTCTCGGCCGTAGAGCTGCTGGGAGATGTGCAGCTTGCCGGTAAAGTCCTGGGCCGCCAGGGGAAAATCAGCGACGGTGCCCGTGGCATGCCACAGCCCTAGGGCATGCTCCAGGTCGGCCTTGAGGCCAGCCGCACCTTGGTAGCGATCGCCAGCATCCTTGGCCATCAGCTTGAGCACCAGGGCCGACAGCCCTGGGGGAATGGTGGGGTTGAGATCCCTGGGGGGGACAGGGGCCTGGGCTAGATGACAGTGCACCAGCTCCAGCAGATCATCGGTGGGAAAGGGTAGGTGACCGGTCAGCAGGTGGTAAAAGGTGACCCCCAGGGAGTAGAGGTCCGTGCGGTAGTCCAGGGCCCGGTTGATGCGCCCGGTTTGCTCAGGGGACATGTAGGCCAGGGTGCCCTCCATCTCGCGGGGCGGGGCGGGATCCCCTGGGCCCAGCTGGATAGCCAGGCCAAAGTCAATCAGCTTAACCTGCCCCGTGGCCGGGTTGAGCACAATGTTGCTGGGGTTGATGTCTTTATGAATCACCTGGCGACGGTGGATCTGGTTCAGACTGTCGGCCAGGGCGATCGCCAGCTTGAGAAACTCCGCCGTCTGCATGGGGCAGTAGATCTGGGGCCACTGCCGCATCCAGTGGCTGAGGGCCTCGCCGCCAAAGTCTTCGCAGACGATGGCATAGGTGCGATCGCAGGGAATTTGGTCGTAGGCTTGGATCACCCCCGCCAGGGTGGGGGAAGGGTCAAGGCCATCCGCCGCCAGCCATCGCAGCACCCCGTACTCCTGGCGGTAGCGGGCAATTTCCTCGGGGCTGGGGTAGTCATGGCGCAGCACCTTGAGAACGACCGCCCGCTGGTCGGCCTCCCGCACGGCCCGATACACCAACGAGGTTTGACCGTCATACAACCGACTCTTCAGGGTGAATCCAGGGATCGCTACGACAGGGGGCATGGGGCGTCAGATTGATTGAATATTGTTTAGAGCCTGGGTCGGCGGGTTCCTATAGTTTTGCGATGGAGTTAGGCTACCCCGTCAAGCCATCCCTACTTTATTCAGATAATTAGTGTGTAAGTTTGTTTGAGATGTACCTATCGAGGCAATCCTACTAATTCAGTATTTTGATTGCCTGGGTTCGTCATTACACACCATGTTATACCTCTCTTGCCTACCAGTAGGAGGGGTTTTTTGTGGGGAATTGCGCCGTGCCCTATTGAGTCGCCTAGGGGCCATGGCTGGCCTTACCCCAGGCAAAATTTTCCATTAGTAAGCTGCCTATTATAAATCTCATAGATGCTGATCGCTCATCACTAGAAATTCCTTAGAGATGGGCGCTAGGTTCTGTACGACAGAACCATCACCCTCTAGGAGAATTCCAATGCCCAACGGCAAGCCCAACATCCTCATTCTTTGGGGCGACGATATTGGTCAAAGCAACCTCAGCTGCTACAGCGATGGCCTGATGGGCTATCAAACCCCCAACATCGATCGCATCGCCAAGGAAGGGGTACGTTTCGTTCACTACTACGCCGAGCAAAGCTGCACCGCCGGTCGGGCCGCCTTCATTACCGGCCAATCGGTCTTCCGCACCGGCCTGAGCAAAGTCGGTCTACCCGGTGCGGAGCTGGGCTTTAGGGCCGAAGACCCCACCACCGCTGAGTTGCTCCAGCCCCTGGGCTACCGCACCGGGCAGTTTGGCAAAAACCACTTCGGCGATCGCGACGAGCACCTGCCCACCATGCACGGCTTCGACGAATTCTTTGGCAATCTGTACCACCTCAACGCCGAAGAAGAGCCCGAGCTGGCCGACTATCCCCAGCCCGAAGATTTTCCTGAATTCCGCAAAAACTTCGGCCCACGCGGGGTGCTGCACTGCTGGGCCGATGGCCACGGCGGCCAGCGGATTGAAAACACCGGCCCCCTGACCAAAAAGCGGATGGAGACCATCGACGATGAGGTGACGGTCGAAGCCAAACGCTTCATCACCGACGCCAAGAACGCCGATCAGCCGTTCTTCGTCTGGTTTAACACCACCCACATGCACTTCCGCACCCACGGCAAACCCGAAAGCAAAGGGCAGGCCGGTCGCTGGCAGAGTGAGTACCACGACACCATGATCGACCACGACAAAGCCATCGGCGAAATGCTCGATCTCATCGATCAACTGGGCATCGCCGAAGACACCATCGTCATGTACTCCACCGACAACGGTCCCCACATGAACTCCTGGCCCGATGCGGGCATGACCCCCTTCCGCAGTGAAAAAAATACTAACTGGGAAGGTGCCTACCGCGTTCCGGCCATGGTGCGCTGGCCCGGCAAGATTCCTGCCGGGGAAGTGCGCACCGGCACCGTCAGCCACCTAGACTGGCTGCCCACCCTGCTGGCCGCCGCCGGAGAACCGGAGATCAAGCAAAAGCTCAAGGCTGGACACCCGGTCGGGAGCAAGACCTTCAAGATCCACCTAGATGGCTACAACCAGCTGGACTACTGGATGGGCCATACCGACAAGAGTCCCCGGGTGGAGTTCTTTTATTTCTCAGACGACGGCGACCTGACGGCCCTACGCTACGACAACTGGAAGATTGTCTTCATGGAGCAGCGTTGTGCGGGCAGCCTGCAAATCTGGGCCGAACCGTTTACTCCCCTACGCTTGCCCAAGATCTTCAACTTGCTCACTGACCCCTACGAGCGGGCCGATGTGACGTCCAACACCTACTGGGACTGGATGTTGGATCACGCCTTTTTACTGGTGCCAGCCCAGACCTACGTGGCCCAGTTTCTCTCCACCTTTAAGGCGTATCCACCCCGGCAAAAGGCGGCCAGCTTCAGCTTAGACGACGTCATGGAGAAAATGCTGGCGGGCGTCACCAGCGCCTAGGGGCCATTGCCTCACCTTCACAGGGGTAGATCGCCACTCTTATAAAATTCATATCGACTGGATCTACACTCCCCCTCAACAAATCCCATCGTGGATTTGTCTTAAGACACGTCCATTCAACACGCTCACCTTGCCTTCGGGCAAGGTTTTTTCTTGCCCTGGGCCCTGGCCGCCAGCAATTCTCATTATGACTATGCTCCGATCCCTAGCGGCCTGAATCTAGCGATCATGGATCGCTGAGCCTTGGGCTCAAGCCCAAGGCTCAAAACTTCCGTCCCCTTTAGGGGACTCCGGAGGTGGCCTAGTCCGCTTGAGCGGACTTGAGCGATGAGCCAGGGGGTTCACTCCCTGGTGGTTTGGGTCAGATCTCAGAGTCTAGAAGCCAAAATGAGAATGGCTGTTCAGCCACTATTCGCCTAGCCAAATCGGAGGTGTTCAGTTAAAATTCTCCCTGAAGATCTTAAAGACAGCCCTTCTTATATTTCTCTTAGGGCTTTATTTTAGGGTTAGTCCATCAGTCGCGATGTAAATTGGCCATGCGTTACGCTCCTTGCTGTACCCTTGCAGACATCAAGCCCCTACGCCTCGCCATCTTGCTGACCAGTGTAGGGTGCTTTGCGGCCAGCCTGCCCCAAGAACCCGTGGAGGTGGGCATCATGACGCCGGTTCACCGCATGGCTCCGGCTATTTACGGATGGTAGGATTCCACCCCTTGGCAACGGCTTGTGGGCAATGGTTTGCTAGGGTAGCCCCTGCTGTCGATTAACCCAGGTTATGGCCATGTCTGATCCCCCTCCCTACCTGCCTAGTCCAGGGACCGAGCTGGCTAAAGAGCGCAACCGCGCCGCCGAAGAACGCACCCTCATGGCCTGGATTCGGACTTCGCTCTCGTTGATTGGGTTTGGCTTTGGCATCGATCGCATTGTGGCCGCCATTGACGCAGCCCTTGGCGATGCGGTCAACTCGGTACGCCTGACCCGAGTTTTGGGGCTTTCCTTTGTGGCCCTGGGCACCTTTGCCCTGCTGTACGCGGCCCGTGACCACCACAATCAGCTTCAGCGCATTCAGCGCAACCACCTGATTTACCGATCGCGCCAATCCCCTGCCATCATCGTGGCCAACATTTTGGCCGTTCTGGGGGTGATTGCTTTTGTGGGTATTTTAATCAGCCCCTGGCTAGGGTAAGCGTGCTCCAGCTGAGGACTACTTGGGTGGCCAGCCCGAGGGCAGGTTCCAGGGTGGGGCCTGGTAATTTTCGGGTAAATAGTTCGCGGGCATGGTGCTCTGGTTGCCGTCGCGCATAGCCCCATAGTGGGGTGACATCATTTCGATACCGGCCCGGTTGCAGTAGTCTTGCAGGTTTTGGTGCAGTTCTGAATAGATCTCGCCCAGCACCTCGGGATGGGTCGTCGCCGCCCGGATCTGATAGCTGACGTAGAAGTCATCCAGGGAAGTTTGCCACACGTAGGGGGGTGGCTCTTTCAAAATGTAGGAAGTGGCCTCAGCGGCGGCGATCATGGTTTCATGAACCAGCTTCCAGGGCACATCGTAGCCCAGGGTGATCGTGGTCTGCACGACAATGGGAATGTGCTGCTCGCGGATCAGAGCGCTGTAGTTGCCGATGTTGCTGCTCAAGAGGGACGCATTGGGAATGCTGACCAGAACATTTTCCAGGGTGCGAATGCGGGTGACAAACAGCGATTTTTCGACCACAAACCCTTCGATATCGCCAAAGCGGATGCGATCGCCCGCCTGAAAGGCGCGGGTGTAAACCAAAATAAACCCGGCCACCACGCTAAAGATGGCCCCCCCCGCTCCCAGGGACACCAGAAGACCAAAGAAAATCGACACCCCTTGAAACGCAGGGGAATTCGCCCCCGGCAGGTAGGGAAAAATCACCGCCAGGGCAAAGGCCCCCACCAAAAACTGCACCAGCCGGTAGCTGGGAATGGCCCATTCTGGGTAAAAGCCCTGGAGGGTTAACCCCTCCCGCTGAATGCTGGTAAAAAACCAGCGGGCAAAGCGGATCAGGCTAGAGGCGATCACCAGAATAATGGCAATGCTCAGCAGGTTGGGCAGGTAGGCAATAAACCCATCCCACACAATTTTGACCGCACCCAACACGTAGCTAAACACCCCTTGCCCAATCCGACGGGTTTGGGGAAACAGGCTCAGCACGTAGGAGAGGTAAACCAGGATCAGCCCGGACACCAGCGCAAAGTGTAGAACCTGAGTAAAGACCCGCACCAGGCCCGTGAGTTGGGAGGCGGTCAGCAGCTCAAAATTTTGGAGGCGCACATTGGGCATCCAGCGGTCTTGCTGGCGATCGAGCCAGCGATAAAACTGGGGCATGGCGTTGGCCAGCACCAAAATCGCTAACACCAGTCCCAGGGTACAAAAAAACGCAATTCCGGCGGCGCGGCTCAGGTATTCAGCGCTGCGCTCGGCCCGATAGATGGGCATTTGGCGTTGAATGGTGGCCAAATGCTGGGCCGCCAGCGCCTTGGGGGTCAACCCCGTTCCCTCCACATCCCCGTCATCGATGGCCATGATCAGCGTATCTTCGGCGTAGATGGCGGTGCCAAACTCGGTTTCAGACAGGGCGATCGCCTCTACTGGAATGGCTTGGTCATTGGCAATGGTCGTCAATCGCGCCGAAATGCGGGCCGCCCGCTCCTGGGCAGACTTGGCGGTCTGTGGTCTCTGTACGGTAAATAATGCCTGATCGCCCAGGGTGACCGTGGCGCTATCCGTCGAGACAGCGGCCGGAGCCGTTGCCTGAGGGGCTCCAGAATCATCCTGGGCTAGCCCCAGGGGGGTGGCCAGACTTAGCCCCAGGCTGACCCAGCAGGCCAAACTGGCCAACAAAAAACCTGACCAGCGCGCCGACCAACGCAATCGGTGGGCCAAAAAAGACGGGACGACAATCCCTAAATGGGTTTTGGGGGATGGCATAGGGGGCAATAACTAGTCAAACCAATCGTTTACATCATTGGAGACATGGCGCATAGTGTCGTCCACATCGTCGGCAAAGTCTTCAACGGTGTCATCAATCTCAACGAAGGGTTCGACAATGTTGATGTGGGTGACATCGTAAATGGTGTCGTTGACGTCATCCATGGCGTCACCCACGTCTTCGGTGACTTCGCGAATGGGGTCAATCTGGCCAAAGTCACCATCGATGAGATCGTCAACATCTTCGGCGATATCAATGACCTGAAACAGACCCGCTAATTCGACGGCCTGGGTCGGGCGATCGCCAGCTAATGCGGTCATCGCCAGGGCTGGCAGCCCGAGGCTGGTCGCGGTGCCCACGGCCATCAGGATGGACATAAAACGAGTGGGGGACATGGTGAGTTCTTCTTGACGACGGGTTATAGCACAGGAGGGTTACGGCACTTGAAAGGAGCTGAGAAAGCGATCGAGGTTGCCCAAGGAATCGCTGGTGGCCAGCAGGCCGTAGAGGCGGCGATCGCCCAGGTACAACCGCAGTACGTAGGACTGGCCATCGGGCTTGGTCAGCAGGTACTCTCGCCCCGGCATCTCCCCGAGGGCAATGACGGTGCCCTGGGTGGCCAGGTGAGGCGCATCGAGTTCCGTCAGCACCAGGGTAGCCACCGCCTGCAGCAGGGCATCGGGATCTTGGGGGTTAAGACTACTGGGCAAATCGGCATAGGCAAACCCGTAGCGATCGCCCGGCGCGTAGAGGTTGTAGCCCACATACTGCCACCAGTCCAGGGTGGTGCCCTGGTAGGTGACCTGCTGGGGCGTGAACACGGGGGCCATGGGCAGATCGACCGAAAACTGACCCGCTTCACTCACAAAGGGCCGCCACAGATCGTCAATGGCGAAGGAGGCGACGAACTGGTTGGCACTGTGAAGATCCGTGGCCGAGGCCATAACCGCGTAGAGGCGACGATTGGCCAAAAAGAACCGCACCACCGAGGTTCTCCCCTCGGCTAGGTGGACAAATTCAATCCCCGGCACATCGCCCAGGCTGACCCGCTGCCCCCGATTGCCAAGGGCCTCCCAGTCAAACTCCGCCCAGAAGGGACTGGCCTTGAGGCTCTCAATCACCGCCTCTTGCCCCATCGCCAGCACCTCTAGGGGAAGGTCTGTGTAGGCGACCCCGTAGACACTGTCCCCCTGGCGAGCGGTAGACACCGTCCAGGTTAGGGTCTGACCGTTCACCGTCGTGGGGCTGGTTGCTTGGGTGCCCAGGGGTACCAGCACCGAGTAGCGCCCGGATTCCGACTGGAATCTCTGCCCTAGGCTAGGTGCCGAGGCGGCCTGGGCCAGGAACAGATCAGTCCCCACCCCATCGGGTTCAGCGGTGTGGCCTGCCGTCCCCAGGCCCCAGCCCGCCAAACCCGCCAGCAGGATAGTCACGATTCGAGATGGTTTGACCATACAGAGGTTCTTCACAACTATAGGTAAGCGGGTAGGTAAGAGGGCCTAAGCGGAGGTTTGATCGCCATGGCGATGGTTGAACGTCATGGCGATCGCGCGCCTCAGGATAGGCCCAATCCTGGGGTATTTCCGGGAGTATTTCCGGGGGCCAGACAGCGTAAAAACCAGGCCATGGCCTGGTCAAGACGAGTAGTGTATCGCCAATTTAAGGTAAAGTCATAAGACAAAGATAAGAGCGATTCCCATAGCCTGGATTATTCACGAAGGGTAAATAGATCACAGAAAAAAGAGCCTGAAACGCTTTAGAATCAGGCTCTTCAACAAATTAAGAGCCTCTATTCTGCCATGACAGTGTGTAAAACGGAACTGCCGTTTGATTTTCCCCAGCCACGCCCGCTGGACGTGCAGTTTTCGGATTTAGACTTGAGTTCAGACGCAGGTCTGCTGTTAGTGCGCCAGGCGGATGAGCGATTGGGACTCACGGCGGCCATAGCGTCTTGCATCGAGGAGTGGCGCGACCCGGCCAAAGTCACCCATAGCTTGGCGCAATTGGTTCAACAACGGGTGTACCAGATCATCGGTGGCTATGAAGACGCCAACGATAGTAACGATCTACGCCATGATCCGATTTACAAGATCGCCTGTGGCCGATTGCCGAAGGCCGGGGAGAATCTTTTAGCCAGTCAGCCGACGATAACTCGTTTAGAGAATCAGGTGACGCGGCGCGATATTGGGCAGATCCGGGGGCACTATATCGACCAGTTGATCAAGCGCCATCAGACGGCCCCCACGGCGTTGACCTTGGATATCGACGGGTGGGATGCGCCGACCTACGGCGAGCAACAACTGAGTTTATTTCATGGCTACTATGGCCATCAGATGTACTATCCGGTGCTGATTAACGAGGCGACGAGTGGCTACCCCCTGGTGCTGCAACTGCGCCCCGGCAATAGCCATCCGGGCAAGGGCGTTGCGGGTCTGTTGCGGTGGTTGTTTTGGCGCTTGCGCCGCGCCTGGCCTGGAGTACAGATTACCCTGAGAGCCGATAGCGGCTTCTCGCTGCCTGAGATTGTGAGGGTGTGCGAGCGGGCTCAGGTGAGCTATGTCTTAGGCTATAGCGGCAATGCCGTGCTAAAGCGCAAGATTCAACCGTTGCTGGAGCAATCGCGAGTGGTGGCTTGTCTGAGTGAGACAGGCAAGGCGCGATTATTTGACGATGTGTACTACGCGGCAGAGAGTTGGTCGGAACCCCGGCGCATCGTGATGAAGGCGGAATGGCTACCCAAGGGGCCGAATCCTCGGTTTGTGCTCACCAACCTCGACCTTCCCCCGCAGGTGCTCTACGACCAGGTCTATGTGCAGCGCGGTGCCGCGAGTGAGCACCCCATCAAGGAACTCAAATTGGGTCTACAGGCCAAACGGCTCAGTTGTCATGATGCCGTGGCGAACCAGTTTCGCCTCCTCCTAACCCAGGCCGCCTATGTGCTGATGCTCAGCCTCCGCCACGCAGCGGCAGCTACCCCGTTGGCCCACGCTCAGGTCGACCGTCTGCGCTCGACCGTCATCAAGACGGCCGCCCGGGTGCGGGTCTCGGCTCGACGCATCCTGGTTGAGTTGGCCGCCTATTGTCCCTGGGCGGATACCCTCCGCCACATCGCCCATCAGCTGATGGCACCTCATCCTTGGGTCTTGGCCTAACTCAGACCGGCCCATAGGATAGGTGTGGCTATCAGCCCGGATAGTCTCCATTTGGGTTCGATTCGCTACCGTTTTTGACCTCGGCTCTCAAACTGTCCCGGGGCCGGGGGCGTTGATTGTGAGCGCCTGTTGCTGCTGACTCGTCTGGGACCAAGTTAATGACCCCTGGAAACCATCATGAATAATGCAGGCTAAATGGGATATCTCCATTTCTCCAGCCTAAACGGTACCTTATTTATTTGCTAGTCCCTTACGCCTGCTGCAACCGTCTCGTTTCCGCTAGAACCCAGGAGAATGCGATCTTGTCTGACCAGATTCAACACATTTATGACACCAGTCGCCAAAGCTATGGCTCCCCTAGGATTCAGGCGGCCCTGGTGGCTCAGGGCTTGACCATCAGCCGTCAACGGGTGGTGCGGTTAATGGCTAAACTCGGCATCAGTGCTCGGTCTCGGCGCAAATTCCAGGTGACGACTGATTCTAAGCATGCTTGGCCCATCGCTGAGAACCACTTGAATAGAGACTTTACTACGACAGAACCCGACCGGGTGTGGGTGGCTGACATGACCTACATTTGGACGACCGAAGGCTGGCTGTATCTGGCGGTCATCATCGATCTATTTTCTCGAAGGGTAGTGGGATGGTCGATGGCAGAGCATAGGCGCACTGAGCTGGTGCTGACAGCCTTAGAGGCGGCCTTAGGGCACCGCCAACCGGCTCAAACTGGGCTGCTGTTCCATTCTGACCGAGGCTCTCAATATGCCAGTGGTGATTACCAGGAGGCGCTTCAGCAGGCTACGATAAGGGGTAGTATGAGCCGCCGAGGCAATTGTTGGGACAATGCGGTAGCTGAAAGCTTTTTTGGCACGCTCAAAACCGAGTTGATTCATCCTAGAATCTTCTCGACTCGAACGGTTGCCCGCACCGTTATTGCTGAATGGATTGAGGTTTTCTATAACCGGCAGCGGTTACATTCGACCCTCGGATATCTATCCCCAGTGCAGTTTGAAGACAACTATTGGCTCTCCCTAGAGGGCTGAAGGGGGCTATGCTCATTTCTGGTGTATGGGGGGAAAAGAAGGAAAGGCGTATCCTGCTG
>JAIXUR010000537.1 GCA_027483425.1 Cyanobacteriota bacterium
ACCTACAAGCCGAGGGCGAGCCCTTGACCGCCGCCGCTGTGCGGCAGAAATTGAGCCTGGCCTTTCAGCACCTGGAGGCCGCCCTGCCGGAGGATATTCGCCATATTTACCTGGGTCAGACACCCCTAAGGCCTGAGCCCCTGCCCGACGATTTAGACGATCTACTCACGATTCCTGACCTGGGGGGGGCTCCCCTCGGAGAGCCCAACCTGGTGGGTATGGTGGGTGAGCCCAGCGGTGACTGGGCCAATTGATTGGCTGCACCTGGGTGAGGCCCCAGGTGAAATCAGATCAGGGCCTAGGGAGTGGAAAGCCTGGAGAGGAAAAACGTGATGCATGTCAGACAAAGCTGGGGACATCGATGGGGGCTGGGGCTAGGGCTGGGGCTTCTGTTGTCGGGGTTGGGGATGCCCGGCTTCGCCGCCAATCTAGAGGAACAGCTCGATATTCGTCCCTTCAACGCGACCCAGGGACAGTCTCGGGATGTGGCCGACGGCTGGATGCAGCTGGGCAGTCAGCAAGCGGCGGCGGATGACCTGGTTCAGGCCATTGCGTCTTGGGCCGAGGCCGCCGAGATCTATCGTCTGTTGGGAGATGGTCAATCCGCCGGGCGGGCCTACGGGTCGATCGGGGCAGCCCTGGCGACCCTCGGTCGCTACCCCGAGGCGGAGCGGGCCTTGACGCTGCGCATTGGCACCGCCAGCGACAACGATGACCCCCTAGGTCAGGTCTACGGGCTCAATAACTTAGGCAACGTTTACGTTAACCAGGGCCGCCTGTTAGAGGGGCAGGCCCGCTTTGAAGAGGCGTTACAAATCGCCCGCACCACGGGCGACTATCAGGCCATTGGCCTTTCCCTGGGCAACCTGGGCCAGGTGGCGACCCAGCGGGGTGACCTCGAGGTGGCGGCGCGCCTATTAGAGGCCGCTACCAACTATCGCATTCTGGCTAGCGACTATCTGGGTGAGGCCCACTCGTCCAATAGCCTGGGAGATGTCTACGTGGCCCTGGGGCGCAACTCTAATGCCGTTGGCGCTTACCGGGTGGCGCTCCGGGCCGGTGTCGAGGCAGACAATGCCCCACTGCAAATTCGCGCCCTGGATGGCCTCCTGGGCATTTACCTCAAGCAGGATGACCTGGTTCAAGCCAAGGCCTATCTGGATCAGCGCGCGACCCTGACCCTGGGTGCGATGCCCCCCGACCTCCAATCGGCGCTCACCTATCGCTGGCTGGGGGACTACTATCAAAAAGCTCAGGAGCCAGAGCTAGCCCGTCAGGCATATAACCAGGGCCTAGATATCGCCCGTGAGCTCCAGCAAAAATCCCTGGAGGCCGAGTTCATGAATCGGCTGCTGGCGCTCTAGGCCATTTCTGAAGGCCATTGCTGCATCTCAAAAATGGTCTCGGCCCTCAGCTAGTCCCAAGGAGTCAGAACTAGCCGCGGGCTTTGAGTTTAGGGGTGGGCTTCAGCGTACTGGTCAGTGGCTGGGGTGATATCCCCAGCGATGCCGTTGAGTCCGACCCTGACCTGAGGCAGCGGGTTGCGAGCCTTAATCAGGTCGATGGCCCGGGTGACGCTCTCGGGCAAGATAACCACTAGGCTTTCATCGGGGGCCGCATCCAGGGTCGTATTGACGGCTTCGACTTCATTCAGAATGGTGTTGTAGGTGGCGGGGCTACTGACCTCTTCAATGCCGCGCACAATCCACTTGGCGGCATCGCCCCGGGGCCGCCCTCGGGTATCGTCATCCTCTTTGACCACAATGTCGTCAAACATTTGAGCCGCCAGCTTGCCCAGGGTAATAAAGTCGTCATCGCGGCGATCGCCCGGCCCCCCGACAACGCCAATCCGCTTGCCGGGCCAGTTTTTCACAAAGCCCCCCAGGGCCTCGTAGCTGGCGGGGTTGTGGGCGTAGTCGACCAGAACGTGGAACCGGCCCAGGTTAAACAGGTTCATGCGGCCTGGGGTTTGGTCGGTGGAGGCTTCAAAGGTGTGCAGCGCCTGGCGAATATAGCCAATGTCAATGCCCTGGGCAAAGGCCGCTAGGCTGGCTGCCAGGGCATTGGCGATCTGGAAGGGGGCTAGCCCGCCCATGGTCAGGGGTACTTTTTCGGCCTGCTCGATGCGCAGCAGCCAGTCGCCCTTGAGAATCGAGAGGTAGCCCTGCTCGTAGATGGCGGCCAGCCCCCCCTGCTGGGAATGCTTGCGAACCAGGTCGTTGTGGGGATCCATGGAGAAATAGGCCACCTGGCTTTTTACCTTTTGGGCCATGGCCGCCACCAGGGGGTCGTCAGCATTGAGGATGACGTAGCCGCTAGGACGGACGGTTTCGGCCACTACGCTCTTGAGGTGAGCCATGTCTTCGAGGGTTTCAATCCCCCCTAGGCCCATGTGGTCGGCGGCGACGTTGAGCACGATGGCAATGTCGCAGTCTTTAAAGGCGAGGCCCGATCGCAGAATGCCGCCCCGTGCCGTTTCCAACACCGCCACCTCGACGGTGGGATCCTGCAAAATCACCTGGGCGCTCTGGGGGCCGGTGGTGTCGCCGGGCTCGACCATGTTGTCGCCGATGTAGATGCCGTCGGTGGTGGTGTAGCCCACCATTTGGCCGGTTTGCTTAAAGATGTGGGCGGTCAGTCGCGTGGTGGTGGTTTTTCCGTTGGTGCCGGTAATGGCTACCACGGGAATGCGAGCCGGGGTGCCCGAGGGGAACAGCATGGACAGAATTGGCTCGGCTACATCGCGGGCGATGCCGACGCTGGGGCAGACGTGCATGCGCAGCCCTGGGGCCGCATTGACCTCGACCACTACGCCATCGACCTCCCGCAGGGGCTTAGAAATGTCGGTGGTGACGACGTCGATGCCTGCAATATCGAGGCCGATGGTTTTGGCGATGCGCTGGGCCACCCAGATATTGTCGGGGTGAATGTCGTCGGTGCGATCGATGGCGATACCGCCGGTGCTCAGGTTGGCGGTGGCCCGCAGATAGCACATCTCGCCCTTGGGCAGCACGGTGTCAAGGGTGTAGCCCTTGCGATCGAGCAGTTGCCAGGTGGTGCGATCGACCTCAATGCGGGTGAGCAAATTGTCATGGCCGACCCCCCGGCGCGGATCTTGGTTGGTAATCTCAATCAGCTGCTCAATGGTCGAGGTGTCGTCGCCGACCACGTGGGCGGGTACCCGTTCGGCCACCGCAATGACGCGGCCATTGATCACCAAGACGCGGTGGTCGCGGCCTCGGTAGAAGCGCTCAACGATCACCCCCTTAGAGACCTCTTTGGCCGCTTCGTAGGCCTCTTCCGCCACCTGATAGGTGTTGATATCGATGGTGATGCCGCGCCCGTGGTTACCATCTAGGGGCTTGATCACAATGGGATAGCCGCCCACGTCCTCAATGGCGTTTTCTAGCTCGTCGAGGTAGGAGATCACGGTGCCCCTGGGCACCGGCACCCCGGCGGTGCGCAAAATTTGCTTGGTGCCCTCTTTGTCGGAGGCCAGCTCTACGGCCAAAATGCTGGTCTTGCTGCTCAGGGTGGCCTGCACGCGCTGCTGGTAGCGACCGTAGCCGAGCTGGATCATCGCCCGGGTTGAGAGCTGCATCCATGGAATGTCGTGGGTTTCGGCGGCTCGGACAATGGCTTCGGTGCTAGGGCCAAGGGCGGCGTCGAGGCGAAACTCGGCGAGGTCGGCGAGGTCTTTCTCTAGCTCCTCTTTGGCGTAGCGGCCGGTTTCAACCAGGCTGTTGCACAGGCGGACGGCGGCCCGGGCCGCGTAGCGCCCGGCCTGCTCGTTTTGATACTCAAACACCACCTGGTAGACCCCTGGCTCGGCCACGCCTCGGGTGCGGCCAAACCCCACGGGCATGCCAGCCATTGTCTGGAGCTCTAGGGCAACGTGTTCAATGATGTGCCCCATGTAGGTGCCCTGGCGAACCCGACTGAGGAACCCTCCCCGGTGTCCGGGCGAGCAGAAGTGCTCGATTAAGCTGGGCAGCGTTTCGACCAGAGCCTCGTAAAACCCAGGGATCTGATCGGAGGGGCGATCGGCCAAATCTTCTAGGTCGAGCCGCATCAAGATCAGGTTGGGATAGCGAATGCTCCAGTAGTTGGGCCCTCGTAGAGTCTGGGTTTTAAGAATTTGCATGGGCTGTAAGGACTCACCAGTCGTAGAACAAGGTTGGCTATAGAGCGGCGTTAGGCCAGGTCGAAGGGTCAATGGCGATGGTGCAGAAAGGCCACTCCCCAAGGATCGCACCCGCCTAGGGGAAGAACCCTGGTTCAATGATCCAGGATGTCAGTATTCCCCGAAATCTCTCCCATCGGAGAGTTGGTATGGCCTGCTCAACTAGGTAAACCCAGTTTAGAAGGCACCCACAACCCCTTATAAACTGATTGAGGAGAATTGTGAGGGAATCTGGACAATTGCCCTTCCATCCTAATTCGCCTGGGCCTAGTTCTTTTGAGATGGGGGCACTCGGCGGAGCGATGCAGGCAGTATAGCGTTAGGCCAGGGCTTAAGGTAGTATCCACAGGGCATGATTTGAGCCCTACTAGGGGGCTCTGACGGATCGCAGCGCTACTGGGTCAGGGCGCGAATAAAGCCCTGGAGCTCGCTTAAAAACCCGCCCCGCTTCCTGGGGGCGGGCGTGGCCCCAGGGGCACTGGGGTCAGCGGTGCTCTCCCCGAACAAAATGCGATCGAGGGCTTCGCCCGAGGGCTTTTCGGCGACCTCTGCCAGGAGCTGGTAGCCTGTGGCGGTTTCCTGCCACACCTGCCAGGGGTCGGGGTAGCGGCGCAGCAGCACCGCCCCGTCTAGGGGGCGCAGGTAATAGATCGGCTCCAGGGTGCTGAGAAAGCGCTCCCGCAGCTGTCGCCCGGCGTAGCCAATGCCGATGGTGGCGACGTCTTCGAGCTTGGGGTTGAGCATAATCACAAACCTATCCCCGGCCTCGGTGCACATGTCTTCGACCTGGCTGACCTCTATGGAGGAGGGCTCTACAAACAGGTAGGCTTGGTCCTCGGGCTCCATGACGGCCTTGAGTTCGCCGATGCCCCGCACCACAAAGTCGGGGTTGCCCCAGTCGCGGCGAGCCAGGGCGGCGGCACCGGCGTCGGGGAAATACAGCTTAAAGGTGAGCCCCAGCTCCTGGAGAACGGGGTAAAACTGCTCGGCAATGGGCATGCCCTCGAGTTCGGGGTAGACCAGCTGCACCATCATGCGCGGCACCCCGGCCTGGATGGCGGCCTGGGTGGCAGATCGGGCCTGGGCCACAGCCGCTTCGATGCTGACGGGAATGTCTGTCATTGCAGTGTCCATGGATCCACACAATCTACACAACGGTTCTTAGGGGGTTCTTAGGGGTTATGGGGGTGACCCATTACGGGCTATTGACTACCCAGGGGCTACACCAGCGATAGGGTGAGCGGAGCTAGGGTGCGGTGTAACACCTGGCGCAGAACCAGCGCCGTCCAGTCGATGTCGGCGGCGGTGGTATGTCGCCCTAGGGTCAGGCGAATGCCGCAGGCTGCGGCGCGATCGCCATAGCCCATTGCCTTGAGCACCGGGCTAGGGCTGAGCTTGCCGCTGTGGCAAGCCGACCCCGCGCTAATGCCAATGCCCGCCATATTCATCTCCCGCACCAGGGTGCGGCCGCTGACCCGATCGCCATCGGCGGCGGTGACGCAAAAGCTGACGTGGTGGGGGAGGCGATGCTGGTGATCGCCGGTCGGAGCCAACTCGGCCACATCGGCCAGCTGATCGAAGAGGCGATCGCGCAGGCCGATCAACCGCCGGGGTTCGCTCGACAGTTCCTGGGCGGCTAGGGCCGCCGCCACCCCAAACCCAGCCAGGTTGGGCACCGCCTGGGTGCCCGATCGCCGCCCCGACTCTTGTCCGCCGCCCGCCATCACGGGGGCCAGCTCAACCCCAGGCCGCACATACAGCGCCCCGGCCCCCTGGGGGCCATAGATCTTATGGCTCGACAGCGACAGCAGATCCACCGGCAGGGTCTGCACATCGATGGGCAAGCGCCCGGCCACTTGCACCGCATCGGTGTGGAACCAGGCCCCATGATCCCGCGCGATTTGCCCTAGAACCTGAATGGGCTGAAGGGTGCCCACCTCGCTCTGGCCGTAGAGAATTGACACCAGCACGGTATTGTCGCGCAGCGCCTGGCGCAAACTAGCTGGGCTGACGCGCCCCAGGCTATCGACCGGCAGCCGGGTGACCTGCCAGCCTAGGTGTTCGAGCACCTGGGCTGGCTTGTCTACCGCCGAATGTTCTACCGCCGAGATAATGATGTGTTGGGGGACTGGGTACCGTTGGGCTACCCCCATCAGCGCCAAGTTGTCGGCTTCGGTACCGCCTGCGGTAAAGACCAGCGACCCATCCGGGGCATTCAGCAGGCCCCCCACCTGGAGTCGAGCCTGCTCTAGCGCGGTAGCGGCTCGGTTGCCCCACTGGTGCAGGCTGGAGGGGTTGCCCCACTGCTCGGCCATGGCTGCCTGCATGGCGGCGATCGCCTCTGGGCGCGGGGGCGTAGTGGCGCTGTAATCTAAATAAATTTGCATAGCGTACTCACCAAGAGAACAGCGCGCCCCAATGGCACAAAATCCATCCTAGCAGGGACTGCTGTTGTGGCTAAATAACTGATATCAGGTCTCTCTAGGGAGAGAGACTATATAGAGGAACGGCAGGGAAATGGGCCGATCTTCGCCCATCTCCTGGCCTGGGATGGTTCCCGCCGCTGGGTCAGTTCCCGGAGCCGGTTCTCCCTGGGCTTGGGGTACCAGTGCCGCCACCTCAGCCACCCGATCTCGGCCGGTCCCCTGGAGGGCGGTGAGCCAGGCCCAGCCGCAGTCGACCAACTGCTCGACATCCACCCCGGCGTAGCTGGGCTCAAAGGGGCGCAGGCGGTTGACCCCTTCGCCTAGCAGAATAGAGGCCCCCTGCCAATTGTGGTTGCCCAGGTGGTATAAGCCCACAGCCATTTGCAAAATACCCTGGTAAAAGTTTTTGGCGGCGGTGGGAGACTCCATCCAGATGGCTTCTAGCACATCGTGACAGGCGTAATAGTCGCCCTGATTAAACAGCGCAATGCCTTCCCCCAGGCGGGGATCTGGCGCTTCCATCGAACGATCATGATCCATGCATAGTGAAGGACAGAACTGTCCCATAGAGATAGTTCCATCCTAGGGCAGAGGTGCTATCCTCCACTGTGAGTGTGAGGCGTGAGGAAAATTAACATGGTGAGTTCTCCAGTCAGGCCAACGGGTGCAGTACCCATCGGCCAGCAACGTAATGGTACCGATGGCGTTAAGGAATCGGCACGGGGGATGGGGGAGGTGCAACTACCCTCTGGTCCGCTGTTTGGTACCGATGGCATTCGCGGTAAAGCCGGGGATCTGTTGACCGCCCCCCTGGCGATGGAAATTGGCTACTGGGCGGGGCAGGTCATGCAGGCCCAGGGGCCTGTCGATGGCCCGGTGATTTTAGGCCAGGACTCCCGTACCTCTGGGCCCATGCTGACGGCCGCTCTGTCGGCTGGACTGACCTCCGCCGGACTGGATGTGTGGCACATTGGGCTGTGCCCTACCCCTACCGTGGCCTACCTGGCCGAGTCTTGCCAGGCCCTGGGGGGGATCATGATTTCTGCCAGCCACAACCCCCCTGGGGACAATGGCATCAAGTTTTTTGGGGGCGACGGCACCAAGCTCAATGGCACGGTGCAGGCCGACATTGAGGCGGCGCTGCGGGGACACCACGCTGGGTGGTCTGGATCGTCTAGGGCTTGGGGTCAGTTCTACTACCGCCCTGAACTGGTGAACCGCTACGCTAGCTTTTTGCATGAGCCGCTGCAACCCTGCCTGGATTTGGCGGGTATGAAGGTGGTCTTGGATATGGCCTGGGGTTCGGCTACGCGTCTGGCCGAGCAGGTCTTTGTTGAGGCCGGGGCTGAGGTGATTGCTCTGCACGGCGTTCCCGATGGCGATCGCATCAATGTTGACTGCGGCTCGACCCACCTGGAGCCCCTAAAGGCGGCGATCGCGGCCCACCAGGCCGACCTGGGCTTTGCCTTCGACGGCGATGCCGACCGGGTGATGGCGGTGGATGCCCAGGGCCGGGTGGTCGACGGTGACTACATTTTGTATCTATGGGGTAAGCGGCTGCAGGAGCAGGGGCGGTTGCCCAACCAGACCCTGGTGTCTACGGTGATGGCCAACCTGGGCTTTGAGCGAGCCTGGGAAACCCTGGGCGGCACCCTGGTGCGCACCCAGGTGGGCGATCAGCATGTGTTTGGCGAAATGGTGAGTCGAGGGGCCAAGCTGGGGGGCGAGCAATCGGGCCATATTCTCTGTCACCACTACAGCCTGACCGGCGACGGGATTTTGACGGCTCTACACCTGGCCAGTCTGGTGCAGACCCTGGGGGGATCCTTGGCGGCCCTGGTGGATGACAGTTTTCAGACCTATCCCCAAAAGCTACAGAATGTGGCGGTGGTTGATCGCGATCGCCGCCTCCACTGGCAGGACTGTGCCCCGGTGTGCCGGGCGGTAGAGGCGGCTGAGCAGGCCATGGGCCATGAGGGCCGGGTGCTGGTGCGTCCCTCGGGCACGGAGCCGGTGATTCGGGTGATGGTCGAGGCGATCGATGCCGGTATGGTCGATCGCTGGACTCAGCACATTGTGCAGGCCGTAACTCAACACCTAGCGGTGTAGGCTCCTGGGCCTTGCTGACCCCAACGAACTCCGATAGCGTCGGGGCATCGACCATAATGCCCCGACGCTGCCGTCATCCCCTAAACTGGACGTGAAGCCATTGTGATTAACCCCTAGGGAGCTGCGATCGCCATGATTGCCATGCTCGATAAGTCCCCCCTGTCCTTCGACGAATTCATGGATTGGTATCCAGAGAATTCAGCCTACCGCTATGAGCTAAGACGGGGATTGGTGGTTGAAATGCCCAAGCCGAAAGGACAGCATTCTAGGCTAGCAGGCGATCTGGCCTTTGACCTGGGTGCCATCATTCGACGCCATAACCTGCCGTATTTCATTCCTAAAGAATGTGTCATTAAACTCTCTAATGAGACGGGGTACGAGCCAGATATTGTTGTGCTCGATGAAACGACGCTAGGGAATGAACCTCGCTGGGAGCGAGAATCGGTACTCACCCGGAGTCAGTCGATCCGGCTTGCCGTAGAAGTTGTTTCCACCAACTGGCGTGATGATTACCTGGTTAAACTCGCCGACTATGAGGCCTTTGGTATTTCAGAATATTGGATCGTTGACTATTTGGGCATCGGCGGGCGGCGCTATATCGGCTCGCCCAAGCAACCCACCTTCACCGTGTGCACTCTGGTGGATGGAGAGTATGAACTACAGCAGTTTCGGGGCGGCGATCGCATTATTTCCCCCCTGTTTTCTGAGTTGTCTTTGACCGTCGATCAGGTTTTTAAGGCCAGGTGAGCCATCTATAGGGCTGGCTATAGCGTTTTAGGGACCTTAGCCAGCGGTCGAGAGCAGCTTAGAAATCGGCCT
>JAIXUR010000195.1 GCA_027483425.1 Cyanobacteriota bacterium
AGGTGAGGGGTAAGAGGTGAGGGGTAAGAGGTGAGAGGTAAGAGGTGAGAGGTAAGAGGTGAGAGGTGGGTGGAGCGCAGCAGCATCTAACAGCAGGCCTGGGGCCGACTGAGCTAGACTGCACCTCCGGGCAACAGTCACCGGATATCGCCGTTACGCCGGGCGCAGTTGATCGGTCTGGGTCTGAAAATGTGGAGCCAACTGCGCTGTCAGGTGAGTTGCCAAGCGACGCTGAAAGGCCTGCTGCCCAAAGGCGTCGATAGCCCTCTGCCGCAGCGCCTGGGGCTGATAGATCAGCGGGTTGGGGTAGGTGGCGGTCAACATCTGCACCAGGCTGTCGGCGATCGCCGCCACATCCTCTGGGTCAACCAACGCCCCCAGTTCGCCGTGGTTGAGCGCATCTTGTCCGCCGTCCAGCCCGGCCAAAACGGGTCTACCGCAGGCCATCGCCTCCAGGTAGACGATGCCAAAGCCTTCCAGTTGGCTGGGCATGGCAAAGACGTCGCAGAGGGCGTAGTGGTCGGGCAGCTCGTCGTCGGCTACAAACCCGGCCAGGGTGACACAGTCTTGCAGGTGGCGGTCGGCGATCAGACGTTCTAGGCGGGGGCGATCGTCCCCTTTGCCGACGATCAGGTAGTGCACCTCTGGTAGCGCGGTTTGAACGGTGGGCAGGGCTGCCAAAATTTGGTCATAGCTGTGGAAAGGCTCCCCCGCCGCCAGCCGGTTGACGGTGAGAATGACCGGTTGATCGGGGCGCAGGCCGTAGCGTTTTAGCAGATGCAGCGGTTTAGGGGCGACCTGAAACCGACGACTATCGAAGGTATTGGGCAAAATATCGAGGTTCTGGAGGGATTGAGACTGGCGGATGCGATCGCGGGTAAAGCCGCTCACCGCCAAGATTTTGTCGGCCCCGGCCATGCCCCGCCGCACCTGGGGTTTGGCTACCTCCCAGGCCTCAAACCCGTGGGCGACGCCCCAGTAGGGTAGGTTCGCCAACCGCTTCAGCGCGTGGGCCACGGGGGTGAAGTTGACGTGGGTGGTGATGATTAGGTCTGGGCGATCGCCGAGGGCCGCCCGGCTGGTCTGAGCCGCAAAGGCCGCCGCCCGCAAGCGCGTGGGCACAGAACCGGTGGTGTGGTAGCTGACCTGGGTATTGGCGTCCGTCGGCAAGGTCGCTGGAGCGTCATGCAGGGTAAAAACGCGGAGGGTCGCCCCAGGTAAAACAGTTTGCAGCCCTTCTAAGAGAAAGCTGGAGTAGGTCTGAATACCGCCTTTGAAATCGAAGAGGCCGGGGGTCCAGAGGTGGAGGGTGGGTGGCATGGTGGGAAAAGGTGAAGGGGGGAGGGGGAGGGGTGGGGAGAGGTAGACGCGGAGTGGCTTCCCGAAGGGTGAGGATTAAGGTGGAGAGGACTACTGACCGGCGGTGGGTAGGCCCAGGGTAGGCTCCACCGGCTGGGGCCAGAGAGAGCGAATGGTGAGACTAAAGAGCGCTAGATCGGCACTGAGCAGCCACCAGCCGAAGGGGCTGTGCATGAGCACCAGGGCACTCAGTCCAGACAGCAGGGTGAGGCTGTAGATGCACCAGACCACCGTGGCTTTAGGAAAATTGGTACGCATGAGGCGGTGGTGGATGTGGCGCTGGTCGGGGAAGAAGGGCGACTTGCGATCGCTCAGCCGGGCTACAATCACCAGGGTCATATCCAGAATGGGCACCAGCAGAACGGCGAAGGGCAGCAGCGCCGTGGTGAACGATCCGTCGCTGGGCAGGCCTACCGCTGCGATCGCGGCCAAGGAGAAGCCCAGGAAGTAGGAGCCTCCATCCCCCATAAAAATGCGGGCCGGGGCAGCGTTGTGCTTGAGAAAACCCAGGGTGCTGCCGCCCAGGCCCAGGGCCACCAGGGCAATAGCTGGATGCGCGGCCCAGCTCATAGCCGCCAAGACCATAGCCGCGACGGTGGCGGTGCCTGCGGCCAGGCCATCCATGCCGTCGAGCCAGTTGATGGCGTTGGCCATGCCCGCTAGCCAGAGAAAGGTAACCAGCAGGCTCAGCCAGGCAGGCAACGTATCGGTCAGGCCGGGCAGGGGCAGTGTGTCTAGCCGAATTCCCAGACTCCAAACACCAGCAGAAAGTATGGCCTGCATGCCCAGTCGGGCAAAGGGCGATAGATCAAACAGGTCATCCATCAGGCCGGTGGCAAAAAAGCCCAGGCCACCCAGCAGTATGCCTAAAAACAGATGATTTTCTGACGCTGTGGAGACGCTTTGGCCCACAAGCATCCAGGCCAGAAATGTCCCAGCAAAAATGGCCACGCCGCCGATGCGAACGATGGGTTGCCGATGAATTTTGCGAGCATTGGGCTGGTCAACGTAACCCCATTTCAGCCCGATTTTTTGCACTAGTGGGGTCAGCCCTACCACGGCCAGAGCCGCAGCCCCTGGAACTATGAGTGGAAACATAGGTATTACTAAGAAAGATCGTGAAGAGGTTTGATAGTTCTTAGTTTGGGCGGGCTTAGTTTGCGATCGCGTTGGGGATAATTGGCGTCAATGTATGACATCCCAACGTCTGTTTGCAGACGTTTCTGGCGATTAAAAAACCCCCGCTTTCTTGAGAAAGACAGGGGCAATTAGGCTTCAACTATAGCCAGCGACACTTTGGTTAAGACCAGCGAAAACAATAATCCTGGAGTGGCGATCGCGAGCCCAATCGCGTCCCTGGTTTTGGCGTTGTCAGCGTCCCTGGGCCTCAGCTATCTGGCCAGCACTACATACCCTTGCCAACTTGGCTAGCAATTTATAGGGTCTTTCAGGCTGGGCCACCCGACTAAACCGGTGCCGCTAAGGGCACTTGTAGGGCAATGCGGGTGCCCTGTCCCGGTGTTGAGGAAATGCTCAACTGGCCACCGATCAGCGTGCCTCGTTCTTCCATTCCCAAGATTCCCAGGCTGGTGCCTTTGGCCTTGGCTCGGCTCAGGTGATTTTGATCAAAGCCAACCCCGTCGTCTTGAATGGTAAGATGCAGCGTGTGGTTCGCCTGCACTAGGGTAACGGATACTATTTGGGCCTGGGCGTGGCGGGCAATGTTAGTCAGAGCCTCCTGCACAATTCGAAAGCAGGCCGTTTCGGTGGCCGTCGGCAGCCGCTGAGCCAGCGCTTCACAGGTCAGGGTTTCGCGCAGACCGGTGCGCTTAGCGTGGCGGTTGATGTACCAGCGCAGAGTGGGCACCAGCCCCAGGTCATCCAGCATTGAAGGGCGCAGGTCGAGGGAGATGTTTCGCACCTGCTGTAGCGCGTCATCCACCAGGGCTAAGCAGTCTTCCAGTGGCTCGCTGGCCTGGGTAGACGTAACCCATCGCTCTAGGCGGTGCAGGTTGATCTTGATGGCGGTGAGGGCCTGGCCTACTTCGTCGTGGAGCTCGTGGGCCAAAAAGCGGCGCTCGGTTTCCTGGGCCTCCAGCAGTTTGATGGAGAGGGCTTGAAGCTGGGCTGTGCGCATCTGCACCGTGGCCTCTAGGCGAGCATTAAAGCCTTGCAGCTGCTTGTGCTGTTCGCGCAGCAGCAGCATCGATCGGGCTCTGGCAAGCAACTCTATGCTGTTGATGGGCTTGCTGATAAAGTCGTTGGCCCCGGCACTAAAGCAGCGGGCCAGATCTCGTTTTTCGCTGAGGGCCGTCACCATAATGATGGGGATCGTGGCTCCCGTGGGCATAGCTTTGATCCGGCGACAGACCTCCAGGCCATCTAGGCCGGGCATCATCACGTCGAGCAAAATCAGGTCGGGTGCCAGGTGCTCGAGGGCGGCGATCGCCGCTTCCCCACTGTTGATGTAGTGCAGTCGGTAGTCTTGGCCATCTAAAAAGGCCTCGATGACCTCGAAGTTGGTGGGGTCGTCGTCAACGACCAGAATCAGAGCGGGCTCCATCATAGCTGTAGGCACGGTAGAAGTGAATGGAGAGAGGCCGACTGGGTTTAGCTGCGGGGTTAATTCACCTGTCTCTGGGGAACTCCCATCACCTATACCCAATACAGTATTCACGGTTAACCCTCGCGCCTAACGCGCTGCAATCTACTAGAAATACCCAAATGTGACCAGTAAATTCTCCTCTGTAACTACAAAGCCTTCAACAATCCTTCTGTGGCCTGGTCGTAGCTGTAGTGGCTGATATGGGCCTGTCCGGCCTGTCCCCACTGGCGCAGCGGGCTGTGATCGCCCTCGGCGCCTCGACTCTGGCCCAAGGCCCGTCGTAGACAGTGCGCCAGAGCTTCAACATCTCCCGCCGGAAAAATCAGCCCCGTCTGCTCAGGTTTGACCAAATCCGCCGCACAGCCGACATGGTCACTGGCGATCACCGGTCTGCCCAGGCACATGGCCTCGTTGACCGCGAGCCCCCAGGTTTCGCCAGCTCCATAGCTGGGCAGCACCATCACGTCCCCGGCGGCATAGGTGCGGGGCATCTGGCTCTGGTTTTGAAACGGGGCAAAATAGATATGCCGACTTCCAGAGGCCTGGGTCTGTTCTCTCACGGCGGCTTCTAGTTCACCAGAGCCGACAAATAATAGAGAAACCTGTGGTAAATTAGCCTGCAAAAAGGCCTGTAACAGATCCAACGGACGCTTTTTAGGAATCAGTTTGCCGGCAAATAAAACCACCTGATGGTCGGCGGGAATGCCCAGTTCTTGCTTCCAGGTCTTCGCCTCTTGCTGGGCAGTATTTGCCTGGCCTATAAAGCGATCGTTGTCGATGGCATGGGGTGAGAAAAACAGGCGTTTGTCTTCAACCCCGTGGTAGCGAAAATAGTTGCGATTGGCCTGCCCGACATACAGGCAAGCGTTAAATTGTCGGTAAATTTGGGTAATCCACTGGTGCTTTAGAACTGCTTTTGTGCCGTTCTCTGGCACCAGCCGATGGGAGTCGCCGCGAAACAGCAGCGGCGTATCCCGCCAGCTGCCCAAAAATCGGTAGAGGCTGGCGTAGTTATAGTTCATCAGCAGCACCGCATCGGGCTGAAAGGCTCGCACCTGGACTGCCAAGGTGGGGTTTTGCAGCCCCCAAAAGTGGCTGGTACCCGGTTGGCGGCTGGTGTTGGGCACAAACTCGTAGTCATAGCCCTCCAGCAGCGGAATATCCCACTGGATGGCCTGCTTAAACTGGCGATCGGCCTGGGCGGTGATGCCAAAATCCCACAGGTAAAACACCCGCAGGGTCAGGTCGGTGGCGGCAGTCAAGTGGCGAAACCAGGGCGCGTAGTACTGAATGGGGTGGGAGGTGATGATGGCGAGGCGCAGCATGGGAGATACCGATTGGGAGTTTAGGACTTGCAGTGAGCCGGTCGCACTGGCAATTTTGGGTTTGGCGCGGCGATCGGGTGAGGAGGCGCGATCGGAGACTCCGCGACCAATCAGTTCAATGAAGAGTCAACCCTTGCCCTCGACTTGGGTTGCACCAGGTAGGGATAGGGAGACTGCCCCGAGAGATTTAGCCCTGGCGATCGCGGCGAGAGCCGAGGCCGATAGATTTTCATAAACGCGTACTTAATGCCCACAATCGGCACCGATGACTGAAACAGCGTTGCTGCATAGACCCCCGCCGTCCACTCCGTCGAGGCCAGAGCTAGACTCATCACCAGCACGCAGAACATCATCCGAGCTGAGAAGGGTGGGGTGCCAATCGCAGCCAGCGTTATCGTGCCGTAACAAGCGCCGAGAATGCCGCCGATCAAGGCACAGCCGAAGTAGCCGAAATTGGCGTAGGCCTCTGGCAGCAGCCCCCAGGCGATCGTGGTCTTCAGAGTTTGTTCGTAGGTCTGTCGTTGCACATGCACGTTGAGCATGTGGGTGCCTTCGTGGCTGCGCAGCTTGTTGGGGTTGAGCACCCTAGGCGTGATCAGTCCAGGAATGATGGCGTAGGTCTTGCCCTCTAAATAGGGAAAGGGCTCTGGAATTTTGGCCTGGGCCATCATCAGCATATGGATAACGCTGGAGCGCTCCACAAATGACTCCTTTTCCTCCACTTTTTCCCACCGCTGGGGCACGTAGTTCTTGTTGGCCTGGGCATAGCCCCACCACTCCTGAAACCAGGCCGGATATTGCCAGGGCTGCACATAGTGAGCCGTGGGGCCTTCCCAATACTTGTGGCGCATTTCGTGTTTGCCGTGGTGCAGGGGCAGCAGCAGAAAAATTCCCAGCAATAGCCCCAGAATGGGCAGCTTTTTGCCACCAATCACGTAGGCCATCACCGACAGTAAAAATAGCGTTAGGGACGTCTTTAAAATGAGCCCCGCTGCCGCCGTAACAATATTGGCCACCAGTGAAATAAAGAAAATGTATTGCTTCGTGCGGGGCATAGAGTTTTGTCCGGCCCGGTAGGCCAGCACAAAAATTCCCAGAAAGCTCAGCCCCAAAATGATGCCCCGCACAATGGTGAACAGCTTGTCGGGAATACCGCTCCAGCCGCCCACCACGTACATATTCAAAAAGGCCCCTGCCGCCACCATGGCGATGAACACGTTATCTGCGGTGTCGGTTCTGAGGGCGCGAAAGGGCTTTTTTATCGTTTGCGGCGTACTGACAATTTGTAGCCAAACCACCGTGCCGCTGACCAAAAACAACACCGTGGTCAAGGCCGCCCTGAGCTGAGCCTCTGGGCTGTAGGACAAGACATTCGGGTTGTCGCTCAGCAAGGGCAGGCAAAAAGTCCACAGGTAGGTCAACGAGAAAAACGGAAATACCGGCAGCCCCTGCACCCGCCCAGCACACCACAAGTACACCGGGTACATGCAGGCCACCCCAATCAGCAGCGCCCCGATGGCCGTCGATTGGGGCACCTGCCGCAGCTTATCCAGGTTAGAAAACAGCAGCGCCGCCATCCCAGCCCAGAAAAGCAGCGTCATGGTTTCGGTTTTGGGCGGGGAGGGGGACATGGGGAAGACTTAGAAATTCAAAGTTCAAAATTCAAAATTCAAAGTGGGGAAGGTGAGAAAGCCGTAGGGTGGGCACTGCCCACCATCAGCCCCAGGCTCGTGAGATGCTGGCTGGCATAGTCTTTTGGGGGTAGGCAATCAGCCAATGTTCACCCCCCGGTGGGCTGGGAGGGAGGCTGGATGGAGCGATCGAAGACCTGACACAGCGTCTTCGTCATCGCCTGGGCGGTGTAGGGGGCAAACGCGCCCCAGTCGGTGGCGGGTGGGGTGTTCTGGGATTGCGCCAGCAGGGTTTGTAGGGGGGAGATCAGCTGCTGGGCTAGCTGCTCGGCAGAGGTCTGCCCATCGAAGGTAACGGCCTGGCCGGCCTGGGTCTGCCGCAAAATGTCTACGACGGAACTGTCGGCGTGGAAAATAGCTAAGATGGGCCTTTTCGCCAGCACCGCCGGGTAGAGCTTAGAGGCGGTGTATTGGGGGTCAGCGGAGCCAATCAGCAGGATGGCATCGCTGTCGGTCAGCAGCTTTTGGGCCTCAAAGTAGGGCACCCGCTGGGGATGCTCGGTGACTAGATCGGCCACTCCACAGGCGATCGCAAGGGGTTCAATGGTTTTTGTGGCCAGCTCTGGCGGGGCATAGCTAGTGCCTACGAAGTGGAGGTGCAGTGCGGTGGCCAGGTTGGGATAGTGCGATCGCAACGCCGCTAATCCTCCCAATAAGCCCCGCAGCGCCAGCGCCATATCTGGCCCGCCCCGGCCCACATAGACCCAGTGCTGGCGACCATCCTGGGGGTCGAAAAGGGTCTGATTCAGGGGCAGATGGGGGAGTTGTTCAAAATCAGCTTCTGGTGCCCCAAAGGGCAGCACCGCAAACTGGTCTGCGTGGAGCCAGGGGTAGCGCTGCTGCAAGACTTTGGGGTAGGCCGGAGACACCGATACCACCTGGCTGACCCGCTGCATGACCCTGGGTTCCAAAACAGCCGCCAGGGATTTGTCGAAGGCATATTTAAGCTGACCGCCGGGGCGGTGGTGGCCAGCGGGGGCGGCATCCACGCGCCAGGGGTCTTGAAAATCGACTACAAAGGGTACCCCAAACCGCCGCTGCCAGTAGGGGCCCAAGATCATCACCGGGAAAATGGTGGTGGAAAAGAAAACCAGGTCAAAGGAGCCTTGCGCCAGCAGCCGATTGCCAGCCTGGGTTAGGTAGGGTAAGCCGCGCCAGCCCACATTGCCCAAGCCCACGAGCTGAGTCAACCGCTTCGGCAGCGCAGCGGTTGAATGGATGGGCAGCCCTGTCGGCAGAGCCTGGCTGAGCAGGGGGTCTTGGGGATGGGGGACTGCCGCCGGGTCGATGGTCAGAATCTCAGCCTCCCAGCCAAACCCCGCCAGGTAGGGCAGAGCGGTGCGAATGCGCTGGTGATCGGGGGCATTGACGGGGGGAAAGTGGGGGCTGACAATCAGCACCCGACGACGGGGTAGCGGCCCAGAACAGTGGTCTACGGGGGTGGGCCGGGGCTGGGATAACGGATTGAGAGCAAACGTCATGGGGGAACGCTGGTGGAGTTGTCTTTACCATGGCGTTTGCCTGTTTGCGATCGCGGTTGCGATGC
>JAIXUR010000070.1 GCA_027483425.1 Cyanobacteriota bacterium
CGGCGGTCTGCACTCGATCAACACCTGAGGCAGTCCCCGCTGCCGCTGCCCGAGGGTAATACCAGGCTGGTGCTACCCCTGCGGTGGCTTCCTCCCCTCCTGCGGTGGATGCAGCTGAGTCCCCTAGCGGCGGCGACCAATCTATTTGGAGAAGCCCGCCAGCCGGCGACGAGTCGAGCCATTGTACGGCACCGACGGCCGACCTCCCCACCCCCGGCTGCGCCCCCATTCGCCAGCCTTCAGCCCGAGGCCATGGCTTTGGCGGCTTTCCCCAGCCATGGTCTGCCGGGGGGCTTTGGCCACCTGGCGGGCCATGGCATCTCAGCCGCCACCCCCCTCGACCAGGCGATCGCCCTGGTGGTCGCCACCAGCAGCGCCGTAACCGTGATCGGTAGAATGCCCCCAGCCCTGGTTCCGGCGGCGGCCTCGGCGACCCTGGAGCGGCAGGTTGACCAGAGCAGAGGGGTAGTGAGCGATCGCTTCGGGGGGGCGATCGCCGCCTCGCCGCTCCCCGCGACAGTACCCGTGCCAGAACTGGCCCCAGATCAGCAGCGGTTAACGGCTCCCCCCGCCCTCGAGGCCAGGGTCACCCAGGTCAATTATGTCGATCCGCCCCTGGTGGCTCTGCTGCGTGGCCTAGACTGGGTGCTGTATGTGCTCGAAACGTGGCTGCGCGGACTGTGGGCCTGGCTGCAAAAGCATTGGTAGATTGACCACGACCCTTAGAGCGGCGAGAGAGGCGAACGTTTGACGATATGATGAGGGCAAGCTTAGTCCTGCACCGGTGCGGTTTCCACCAATGGAATACTGCTGTTGTTGGGGGCAGGTCTTGCGTCTATTGCCTAGCCGTTTGGAGACCTAACTCATGCTGACTCTCAAGATTGTGGTTTATCTCGTAGTTGCCTTTTTTGCCTCTCTGTTTATCTTTGGCCTACTGAGTGGCGACCCCTCCCGCAACCCCGGTCGTCAAGATATGGAATAGGCCAAATGAGCCAGCCCGTTAGATCGGGAGTTCAATGGGGCTTGGTTACCATGCCCCATTGAACTCCGATGGATTTAGTGGGATGGGTTTCTCACCGCCTGGGGAACCTGCCGCCAATGGTGTAGTCTTTGAAGCAGTTGGCCCTTTATCCCTGGTTGCCTTCATTCTTGGTGGCCCGCCCGTCTCAGCCGTTGTTTGTCTGTGGGGCGTTTGGCCAGGTGGTTAAGACCTTTTGCGAGCCCGCTAGTCGGGCTTTGTTTTTGCGTTGGTGATGCTGGCCCATGCCTTTGCCGTTGATTCCGCCCTTTGTGCCTCCGGCCCCGGCCGAAGTTGCGCTCCTATCGTCAACGACCCAGCATGGGCAGCCAGAGGTGTTCACGCCTGCGATCGCCCCCTTCGATCGTGCTGATACGACGATCAGGCTGCTGGCCGGAGCCGAGGTGCTGTTGCCCCTCGAGCAGGTCAGCCGTTCGGCGACAACGCCTTTCTCCAACCGGCTAGTACTGCCATCGCCACGGCCCCAAGCTCAGGCCGTCCCCCAGCCAGAGATTGAGAGCGACCTAGATCTTGAGGTTGACCCAGAGGTCGAAATCGACCCGGATGCCGAGGTGGATCCGGATGTCGAGGTCGACTCGGATGCCGAGATTGACCCAGGGCCTGAGGTAGAGCCAGGGATTGAAGCAGCGCCTTCTGCGCCTGACAATGACGGGCTGCCGGCACCCTCCGAGGGGGTCGATACCCTGCTGTTGCGGGCCGATCGCCAGACCTTTGAGCCCATTCGGCAGATCTTGACGGCCTCGGGGGATGTGCTGGTGCAATTTGGCACCGGCCAGCTTGCGGCCGATCGCCTCTGGGTCAACCTCAACAATCGCTACCTGCGAGCCGAGGGCAACGTTTTCTTCAATCGCAATAACCAGATCATTGAGGGTGAATCGGCGACCTACAATCTGTTGCAGGGATCGGGCAACATTACCGAAAGCCGTGGCGAGCTTCAGATTTCCACCCTAGGGGAGGATTTCTCGTCCCCCGCACCGGGTGCTTTGGGAGAGGGAAACCCCCTTGACTACCGACTGCAGAGCCAGGGATCTATCTCCCAGGTCACGAGCCCTAGCAGAATTGCCGGGGCCTCCGGCGACACCAGAAGTTTGCTGGATGGCCAGCCAGAAGGCCTTCGGCGGCTACGGTTTGAGAGCGAGCAACTCTACTTCAATTCCGAAGGCTGGTATGCCGAAGAACTGCGGCTCACCAACGATCCCTTTTCGCCCCCAGAGCTAGAGTTTAGAGCTAACAACGTGCGGCTGACGCCCCTGGACGCGACCAGGGATGAGCTGGTGTTTGACAACCCTCGGCTGGTGCTAGACCAGTGGCTCAGCATTCCCATTCTGAGGCGGCGCTACGTGCTTGAGCGGGGGCAGTTGCCGGAAGATGCCTTAAACCCCCTACCGACCGGAATTGGTATTGATGGCACCGATCGCGGTGGGTTATTTGTTGAGCGCGAGTTGCCGATCATTGCGGCTGGTGACTTTAATGTGTCGGTCACACCTCAGTTTCTAGTGTCTCGCTGGTTGGGCGAGTCCAACTCTGATCTATTCAACCCAGCCAACTTTGGTTTGATCGCCCGTGCCGATGGCCCCTTGGGCCCGCGCACCTCGCTTACCGGCGTCCTGAATTTTTCGGGGCTCGATTTAAGGAACTTTAGGGAACGTCTGCGGGCCAATTTTCGCGTCCGACAGATGATTGGCACCCACCGCCTCAATGTGGAATATAGCTACCGCGATCGCCTGTTCAACGGTTCTCTGGGTTTTCAAGATGTGCAGAACAGTGTGGGGCTACTGCTTGAGTCACCCAACATTGTGCTGGGCAGCAGCGGCATTAATCTCAGCTATCAGGCATCTGGGCAGTACGTCACCGCCACCACCGATGACTCCAATCTACTCAGCCCTGGGATAACCAGCGGTCTAGCCAGCCTATATCGCTTTCAGGGCGCGGTTAATTTAGGTCGCAGCTTTGTGCTCTGGCGAGGTCAGCCTCTGCCTGCCACCCCCGCCGAGGGGCTACGCTATTCCGATCGCCTGGTGGTACCAAACCTAGTTCTAGGACTTGGTCTGCAGGGGGTAGCGACCTACTACACCAGCGATGATTCTCAACAGTCTCTCGAAGGCAGAGTATCCTTGGCCGGGCAGTTAGGGCACCTGCAACGCAACACCCTCGACTACACTCAGTTCAACATTGGGTTTAGCAGCACCTTTGTTGGCGGCGAGGGTTCCCCATTTTTCTTTGACCGCGTAGCCGACAAAAATGTCCTGTCGGGGGGCATTATTCAGCAGGTTTATGGCCCTTTTCTAGCGGGTTTTCAAACCTCTCTTAACATCAATACTGGGGTCATCATTGATACCAATTTGATTTTTGAGTATCGCCGCCGGGCCTACGGGCTGTTGTTTACCTATAGCCCACAGCAAGAGTTGGGCTTTGTCGGGTTTCGCATTAGCACCTTTGACTGGGTTGGGCGCCCCGCTCCGTTTGATGCCGACCCCGCTACCCCCACCGATGTGACCGTACAGTAATAAACCTTACGATGGTGGCCTTTTGCTTGGCTTAGGATTAAGCTGGAGCTACGGACACTGCTATAACGGCGGGTTAATGAAAGGGCAACCACAATGACTAACCCCCACCAGGTTTCATCGTCCTCAGATATAGAGGCCATCTATCAGCTTTTAGCGACCTACAGCTTCGATCCCGAAGCCTATCCAGCGGAAGTTGTCATTGCCGGGTGGTTGGAGCAGTTTGGCTCCGTTTGGGTGAGTCATGCCATTACCGAAGCCCTGTACCAGGGCCGCTACAAGCTGATTTCCATCGACCAAATCCTGCAG
>JAIXUR010000288.1 GCA_027483425.1 Cyanobacteriota bacterium
TATAAAACCTGCGTAGGATGGGCAAAGCATCGCGTGCCCATCATCAGGGCGATGGGCACGGGCTTTGCCCTTTGCCCATCCTACGTTTAATTACAACCACACACTTAGGGAGCATTGCAGTGCAATGCTCCCTACAAACCGGGGGTATGCAGACAGAATTTGGTATGAAATCAAAACCCATGGTGGGGCTATATACCTGTATTTAGTCATCCCATAGATAGAGATCGTGAGATCAGGGCGTTCATTACAGCCTAGCTCACACCTTCTATAGAGTCTTAAATCTGATTGAAATGGTAGAAAGACGTTAAGTGGCCTCTGTGCTGCCTAAGTAAGAGGATGTTTGAAAAGCTGGAGAGAGTCTGCTTTTTTTCTGCGAAAGCGGATCGAAAGTGTCTCATGGCGGATGGCTCTTACGGTAGCCCTAGGGCTAATCGCACCAGGAGATGCCGTTTTTAAACACCCTCTAGGGATTTAGGTAGACCTGGGCTGCACTATTTTCATGAATCTTTTTTCGGGAATCTACGATTGATTGGCTTTGGGCCGAATCGACCCGATTCTCAACCCTATAATACGAGGCGTTTATGCGAGTTGCCCAGGTTACACCTCTGTGGGAACAGGTGCCGCCGTTGGCCTACGGTGGTATCGAAATGGTGGTGAGTTTGCTGACGGAAGAACTTGTGCGCCGGGGACACCAGGTAACGTTGTTTGCATCGGGAGATGCGGAGACCCTAGCCCACCTGGACTCTGGCTGCGATCGCGCCCTGCGCCCCCTGGGGGTATTGCCACCAGAATATGCCATCTATGAGCAGTGGCAGTTGGGCAAAGTCTTTGATCGAGCCGAGGAGTTTGACATCATTCACTCCCACATGGATGTGGCCGCGTTGGCCTATGCCCATCACAGCCCGACCCCGGTGGTGCACACCATGCACGGGCCGTTTACCCCCGCCGCTGAAAAAACCTTTTGCCAGTATCGACAGCAAAATTTGATCACGGTGTCTGAATCTTTGCAGCGACCGGAACTGGGGCTCAACTATGTGGCTACGGTCTACAATGCGGTCGCCCTCGACCAGTTTGATTTTTACCCCCAGCCCCAAAAAGACCCGCCCTACCTGGCATTTTTAGGGCGGATGTCGGCAGAAAAAGGACCCCATTTAGCGATCGAGATCGCTAAGCGCACCGGCTGGCACCTCAAAATGGCGGGCAAGGTTGGTTTTGCAGACCAAGCGTTTTTTGACCAGCAGGTGGCTCCGCACATTGATGGGCAGCAGATTGAGTTTTTGGGCGAGGTCAGTCAGGCCGACAAAAAAGCGTTGATCGGCCAGGCCACGGCGACGCTGTTCCCGATTATCTGGCCAGAGCCCTTTGGCCTGGTGATGATCGAGTCGATGGCCTGCGGTACCCCGTTGATTGCCATGGCCCTGGGGTCGGTGATGGAGGTAATAGCGGACGGTACCACCGGGTTTCTATGCCACACCGTGGAAGACTGCGTGGCGGCGGTGGCTGACATTCACCGCATCAGCCGCCGGGCCTGCCGCGACCATGTGGAGGATAACTTTGGGGTGGGGCGGATGGTGGACGGCTATGAGGCGGTGTATCGGAAACTGATCAGCGATCGCGCCCAATTGACCCATCAGCCCCAAACCCGCACCGCTGATAGGCGACCCCTGCGCCTCGAGCCGGTCGAGGTTGATCTTTAGGCATGTACGGTTCGAGGTAGCTCTGAATCGCACCATAAACGACCGAGCCCAGGTTGGGCGGTTGCCAGCTAGCTAGCCGCCTCGATCCCAAGATCACCCAACAGCCCTGTCCTAAGCTAGATGGCCAGTGCTGTTGGTGATGGTTAATCTTCTAGGGGACGGTGGTTCAGAGATTACGGTTTACGGTTTGGTACAGGGGTGACGGTTTTGCCTTAACCCCTGCACCGGCCGATCTAAAGGATAGGATCTATGACTCAGTCTTCTAATCGGGGCGATCTGGGGTTTGACCCAGCGGCATCTAAGCCCAACGCATCTACCCTCAACCTATCTACGTTAAACATCGTGGAACTCGATGGCCGCACCTTTGCCCCGGCCCAACAGGTACCGATTCCAGAATGGCCCTGCACCACCAGTAAGCGGCAGCAGCCCACGCTGACCCTGAAGGACAATGACCTATTTTTAATTACCGATACCCTGGGCAACATTTCTGGCTGCGACGATGTCCAAGCGCCGGCTAGCCTGGGCCTGTTTTGTCGCGATACGCGGTTTCTCAGCCGCCTAGAGCTGCAATTTGAGGGACAGCCGCCAGTTTTGCTCAGCAGTACGGCCCAGCGGGGCTTTACCCTGTCGGCGCTGTGCGCGAACCCCTATATTGCGAACGAAACCACAGCGAACGACACTACTGCGAACGACAGTGGTGGTAACGATAGTGGTGGTAACGACAGGGGTCGCAGCGCCATTCGGGCCGAAACCATTGGCATTCAGCGCGATCTGGTGTTGCAGGGGGGGCTGTTTGAAGAGCTGGCCCTGACCAACTACAGCACCCAACCGGTGGAGTTTGAGCTCAGCCTGAGCTTTGAGGCCGACTTTGCCGATTTGTTTGAAATTCGCGGACGCGTGCGCGAGAAAACCGGTACGCTGCTGCGCTCCATGCGTCTGACGGAGGATGCCGCTGAGCCGATTTCCGCTGCTAACACTACCATTAACACCACCGTTAACGATGGCGTGATGACCGGGGACGGCAGCGAACTGACCCTGGCCTATCAGGGGGTAGACCATCTGTTGATGGAGTCGAGAATTAAGTTTTACCAGCGGCAGCCTGACCAGCTTAGGGGCTACACGGCGATCTGGCACCTGGCGCTGCAACCCCAGGCCACCGAGGTGTTGGGCTACCGGCTACAGCCATTTTTAGACGGCCACCCTGCCTCTTTGGTGGGCCTACCGGGGACCCTGAGCCAGGCGGTGGCGGCGGAAACCATGGAAGAACAGCAGTGGCGCGAGGGGGTGACCTGCATTCGCACCGACAACCGCGCCCTGAACGACATTATTGAGCGGGCCGAGCAAGACACCTACCTGCTGGGGCAGACCTTTGGGGATGGCAAAATTCTCTCGGCGGGTATTCCCTGGTTTGCCACGCTGTTTGGGCGTGATTCGCTGATTGCGGCCATGCAAACCCTGATGTTTAACCCCGCCCTGGCCCGCCAAACCCTGGTCGTGCTGGCCGAGTACCAGGGCCAAAACCAGGATGACTGGCGCGAAGAAGAGCCGGGTAAGATTCTCCATGAGCTGCGGTTTGGGGAAATGTCGCGCAGTGGTGAGGTGCCTCACACCCCCTACTATGGCAGCGTTGATGCCACCCCCCTGTGGCTCATGCTCTACGCCGACTACTACGCCTGGAAGGGTGATCGCACCCTGCTGGAAGACCTGTGGGATAACGCCCTGGCGGCCATGGACTGGATCGATCGCAGCAGCGAGAAAACCGGCTATGTGACCTACGAGTGCCGATCCCCAGGGGGCTTGCGCAACCAGGGCTGGAAAGACTCTGGCGACTGCATTGTGGATGCCAATGGCCAGGTGGCGACCGGGGCGATCGCCCTCTCGGAGGTGCAGGGCTACGTCTATGCCGCCAAAATGCGGCTGGCCCCCCTGGCCGAGCTGATGCAGCGCCTCGATCTGCGCGATCGCTGGTACCACCAGGCCCAGGTTCTCAAAGCCCGCTTTGAGCGAGACTTTTGGCTGCCTCAAAAGGGCTATGTGGCCCTCGCCCTCGACGGCCAGGGCGAGCCGGTCGATAGCATTACCTCCAACCCTGGCCACTGTTTGGGGATGGGCATTCTTTCGGACGAAAAGGCTCGCAGCGTAGCCGAACGACTCCAGGCCCCAGATATGTTTAACGGCTGGGGCATTCGCACCCTGAGCAGCAGCTCACCAGCCTACAACCCCATGGGCTACCACGTGGGGTCGGTGTGGCCCCACGACAACGGCATGATCGCCGCTGGGCTTAGATCCCTGGGCCATATCGAGCAGGCCCTCGAAATTGCCCAAGGTATTTTTGACATGACCAGTGTGCAGCCCTACCAATGCCCGCCGGAACTGTTCTGCGGGTTTGAGCGCACCGCCAACAACCGACCGGTGCGCTATCCGGTGGCCTGTTCACCCCAGGCCTGGGCTACGGGCACGGTGTTTCAGCTGTTGCAACTGATGGTCAACCTGGTGCCCGATGTGGCCAACAACTGCCTGCGCATTGTGCAACCTACCCTGCCCGCCTCGGTCAGCTATATGTCGATCAACAACTTCAAGGTGGGTCAAACCCTGCTAGACCTAGAGTTTGAGCGCTCCCTTGAGGCCACCGCCTGTCGCGTGGTGAGAAAGCGGGGCAACCTGCGGGTGGTGATTGAAGTGTAATGTCGACGCTATGACGCCAGGGAGGGAAAGCGCTAAAATCAACTCCATATTAAAGTGTCTGCTTTTTAATCTCGGTTTAAGTTCAAACGTTAAGATGACCCTTTTTGCGTATGGCCAAGCGATCGCTCGAGGCCTCCCCCGCTGGTATCCAACGGGCTAAGCGTGCCTTTGCCCTCAAAGGATGGACCCAGGAAAACCTAGCCGGAGAGGTCAATCTCAAGACCCGTCAGCCCATTTGGCGTTTTTTCACCGGTCAGCCGGTCGATCGACAGGTCTTTATGGAGATTTGTCAGGTTCTGGACTTGGGTTGGCGAGAGGTGGCCGAGAACCCGCCCGACGATTTTCTTGACCCTGGGGAGCGGCTTGAATCGCGCCAACCAGCGGTTGATGACCTGGTGGCGGCGGTGCGATCGCAGCACTACGACGCCATTCAGCACCAGTGCGGCATTTTGCAGCTGCTCGACATCAGCCACCCGGTCAACATTGACGACATCTATGTGGATGTCAATATTTTAGAGGCCGTTGCCAATCAGCAGTGGCTTGAGGTGGCCGACCTCAATAATCTGGAACTCACCGAGTTTAACCGGGTGGGGCTAGGGGCGGTTGACCTGCCCCAAATGCCCAGCATGGAGGCGGTTAAAACCCATGGCAAACTGCGGGTGCTGGGTAAGCCGGGGGTGGGCAAGACCACTTTTTTACGCCATCTAGCGGTGCAGTGCAACAAAGGCGAGTTTGCCCGTGAGCAGGTGCCCATTTTTATGGCCCTGCGGGAGTTTGCCGAAGAGGCCAAACGCCAGGACGACTTTAGCCTGTTCAATGCCATTCACCAGACCCTGCTCACCAGTGGCCCCATCGACTCCGCCCAGCTGGAAACGCTGCTCAACGAAGGGCGGGTGCTGGTGCTGATGGACGGCATGGACGAAGTGCTAAACCAAGACATCACCGCCGTGATCAGAGAAATTCGCACCTTCTCAGACAAATATTACCGTAACCGGTTTGTGGTGTCCTGCCGTACCGCGTCTCAAAAGCTGGCTCTGCGGGGCTTTACCGATGTGGAAATTGCCCCCTTTAGCCAGGTTCAAATTGCCACCTTTGCCCATAAGTGGTTTGTGGCCCTGGGCAAACCCGAGACGACCTTAGGTCAGACCCAGGCGACTGAGTTTGTGCAGAAGCTTGAACTCCCCGAAAACTGGCAGTTTCGTCAGTTGGTAGTGACCCCCCTCTTTCTTCATTTGGCCTGCTGGGTGTTTCAGGGCGAGGGGCAGTTTCCCAGCAAGCGCACGGCTTTTTATAAGCAGGGCCTAGACCTGCTGCTGGGCAAATGGGATGAAACCAAAGGTGTGGAACGAGACGATATGTATCGTGGGTTTTTGCTGCCCCAAAAAATGAAGCTGCTGAGCCAACTGGCCGCTGTCACCTTTGAGCAGGGGCAATACTTCTTTGAGCAACGCACCATAGAGCGATACATCGAAGACTATCTGCAAAATTTGCCTGGGGCCAACCTAGAACCCGAAGAACTGCAGCTGGAAAGCGAGGCTATATTGAGGGCGATCGAGGCCCAGCACGGGTTGCTGATTGAGCGGGCCCGAGGCATTTTTTCTTTTCCTTACCTGGCATTTCAAGAATATTTAACGGCGCGAAAAATTGTGGCTACCCACAACCTGCGGGCCCTAGAGCAGTCCTTGGGTGGGCTGGTCAGCCACATTACGGACCCCCATTGGCACGAGGTATTTCTCTTGACCGCGGCCATGCTGCGCAGCGCCGACTCCCTGGTGCAGTTGATGAAGCAGGAGATTGATGCCCTGGTTGCCCAAGACCCCCACTTGCAAGAGTTTCTGATGTGGGCGAGCCAAAAATCTCGGACTATTCCGACGACACCCAAGCTGGCGACAACGCGGGCCTTTTACCTGGCCCTGGCCCAAGATTCGCCTACGGCCAAACAGTTTGCCCTGGCCAGTACCCTAGATCAGGGCATATTTTTAGATGCAGCCCTGGAAAACCTATTGACTGAGTTTGCCACTGACCATAGCCAAGATTTTGCCTATGCAAAGGCCTGTAGTGAGGCGCTCAGCAACATTTTGGTGATCGTGCTGGATGCTGGGTTTTACAAGTCGATCCAACAGATTCAGGAGCAGTTGCCCACCTCTCATCA
>JAIXUR010000438.1 GCA_027483425.1 Cyanobacteriota bacterium
ACGAAACCCGTCTTTACTTTCCCGCCGATCCCAACCAGATGAAGGCCTGCGTTAAGGCCGTGTTTAATGATCCGGGCCTGCGTTTCATTTTCTCGACCCGCTCAAAGGTGCCCCTGCTGCTCGATGCCAGTGGCAACGAGATTTTTGGTGGCGACTACACCTTTACCCCCGGTAAAGATGAGGTGATTCGCGAAGGAACTGCGGGCTACATCGTTACCTTTGGCGACTCGGTTTACCGTGCCCTGGATGCGGTGGAGCGACTCAAGCAGGAGGGCATTGACGTGGGCTTGATTAACAAGGCCACCCTCAATGTGGTGGATGAGGAGACTATGGCGAAGATCGGTAAAGCACCCTTTGTGCTGGTGACGGAGGCCTTTAACCGGAAGACTGGCCTGGGCAGCCGCTTTGGCTCCTGGCTGCTAGAGCGTGGCTACACGCCGAAGTTTGCTTTCTTGGGCACCCACGAAGAAGGCTGTGGCGGCCTATGGGAGCAGTTCCCCCACCAGGGCATTGACCCCAATGGCATCATGGCTAAGGTTAAGGAGCTGATGGCTTAGGGATTAAAGCTATCCATTGCCCAGGGCTCAGATCCCAGGGTTCCTTAGGAACCCTGGGATTTGTTTTTAAGGAGTTTTGCCCAATGGCGAAAACAGAGCGGGAGAAGATGCTGGCGAATGAGCCCTACTGGGCGGCGGCCTTGGAACTGGTGGAGATGCGGCAACGAGCCCAGGAGCGGTTGTATCGGTTTAACCACTCTCGGCCAGAGGAGACGGCGGTGCGGCAGGAGGTGCTGGAGTCACTATTCCAATCCATCGGGCCCAATTTTGAAATCATGCCGCCGTTTTTCTGCGATTATGGCGGACACATTCGAGCGGGCAAAAACCTCTACATCAATGCCAACTGCACCATTCTCGACTGTAACTGGGTGACTCTGGGGGATGATGTGCTGATTGCGCCCAATGTGCAGATCTATACCGCTTACCATCCGGTAGACCCGGCGGTGCGGCTGACGGGGGTAGAGATGGCGGCACCCATTACTATTGGCAGCAATGTGTGGCTTGGCGGCGGCGTGATTGTTTGTCCTGGAGTGACGATTGGCGACAACACCACCATCGGCGCGGGCAGTGTAGTGACGAAGGCGATCCCCGCGAATGTGGTGGCGGTGGGCAACCCCTGTCGCGTCATCCGTAGCGTTTGAAGGGCCAAAAATGTCTGGGTTGGCTAGAAGAGTAGTCGAGGTTTAGCCCTGTTGGGGGTTGCAGTAGCATCTTTGCTGTGGATTGTGCATTGCTAACCTGAGTTAAACCTTGCTGTGGGTGAAGGGTCAGAACCATTGAAGGCCTGCGGCAGGTGAAGGCGTGGGGCAGGATACCCTACATCAATGGTGGGACTGTCAGACCTTTTAAGATCTTAGCTGGGGCAGAGAGCCCTTTGCCCTGGACCAGCACGACAAAATTGCCCAGACCCATGGGGTTAATGAGCTGGTGCAGTTGCTCGCGCCGCTGGATGGCTAGGTTGACGGTGGCGGGATCGTTGGCCTGAATTTGGCCTAGGGCGGAGAGGCGATCGCCCAAGCCTAGCGCCATCAGAAACATGCCCTGCTGGGTGGCCCCCAAGGTCTCTAAGCCGCAGCGCTCCCCCTGGCGTTCTAGGGCAGTGAAATTGACGTGGGCGGTAATGTCTTGGTGGCCCAGATGGCTGTAGGGATCGTTGTGGTGGCCGTGCTGGTAGTAACACTGGAGGGTGCCCTGGGAACGGGCCCGGCTGTAGTAGCGGCTGGCGGGGTAGCCATAGTCGACGGTGAGCACGTAGCCGTGGTGCAGCTTGGTGGCCACGGTTTTCATCCAGTCAAGGGCGGCTAGGTGAACTTCGGTGCGGTAGCCGGGGGCGTAGGTGGCTGGGTCGATGTCAACAAAGGCAAAGTAGTCGGCCAGACGCGGGGTGGAGAGGGCATCTACCACTTCCTGGAGGGCTAACTCTGGATGGTCGGCCAGGGCAACGTAGACTTCCTGGAGGCCGGATTCTGCAACGATGACTTGATACACGGGGAGGGCATCCACCAGTTCATTTGAGAAGAGGCAGCCGGTGATGCTGTGATCGGGAAAATCCTCTAAGGTCGCCCAGGTCACTCGCTCAAGCCATGGGGAGAGCCGCTGGGCTTGGGTGGCCCGCAGGCGGTCAGATTTTTCGACGATGTGGTAGCTGAGGGCGGCAAAGCAGGCGGGAGAGTGGTTTTGCAGGGTGCCCAGGGCATCGGCGGCGACCAACCCCTGGCCGGCCCCCATTTCTACCACAGCAAAGGGGGTGGGGCGACCCAGGTGCTCCCACATTTCGGCGAATTGGATAGCCAGCAGCTCGCCAAAGTCGTGACCCAGGTGGGCTGAGGTGACAAAGTCGCCCTCGAGGCCCAGCACGGCCTCTTTGGTGGCGTAGTAGCCGCCCTCGGGGTGGTAAAGGACTAGCTCCATAAAGTCGGCAAAGGACAGGCGATCGCCGGGTGATTGGCCTATGCGATCGCGCAAAACCTCGAGCAGAACTGGATTATGGGGCATAGACTACCGGAGTTATTGATTTAAGTCTGCAACTGTTGTCGGAGGGTCGCTAGGGAGTCGGCTGGTTCGAGGCAGGCCGTGCCTCGACAAACCAGGCCTGCGACTCCTGTGGGCAGGTTGTCGTCGATCGCCAGGACTGTCGTGGGCCAAAACTCGGTGGCCAGTTCCGCCACGATGTCCGCTGAGGCTTTTACTACCGTACCGTTGAGGAACCAGTTTAGACCATTGAACAGGCTGGGGCAGGCGCGGGGAATTTGCTCCATGACCGTGCCAAAGGCTTGGAGGGTGCGTTCGGCCCGATCCCTGTAGGTGAGGTCGTCGGTCAGCAGGGCTAGACGCACGAGATTGGCGATCGCGACTCCATTGGCCGCCGGGGTGGCGTTGTCTTGGTAGGGTCGCTCCTGCACCAGCAGATCTGCGCCAGCGGCGGTGCTGAGGTAGCCGCCCTGGTCGTCACTCCACAGCCCTTGGTCAAACTCCTGCTGGGTGGCGATCGCCAGCCCTAGCCAGTCAGCTTCGGCTGGGGCCGCTGGAATCGCCAGCCTAGCCTGGTGCAGGTCAATGAATGCCTTGATCAGCAGGGCATAGTCTTCACTCTGGGCCGGTACCTGGGGTGCACCGTCATAGCCCAGGCGGTGCAGACGACCCGCTACCCACTGGTGCTGGTGAATGTAGGTGGCAGCGGCGGTGGCGGTGGCCAGGTAGCTGGATGTTTGCAGGACCCTCCCCGCCTGGGCCAGACCTGAAATCATCAGGCTGTTCCAGGCCACAATCAGCTTGGTGTCGGTGACGGGGGGAATGCGACCGGGCCAGGGATGGGTTTTAGCCACCTGATTGGTGGGGGCGGGGGGAAAGGTAGCCAGCTCAGCCTGGGGAGTCCCGTAGCGCAGGGTAAAGAGCGCATCGAGGGCGACCTCTACCTCCGCTGGTAGGGGACCGAGGTGTGAACGCTGTAATACAATCTGCCCCTCAAAGTTACCGGCTGGGGTCACCGCAAAGGCCGTCGCCAAGGCCTGCAGCTGATTCGGGGTCAGTGCGGATGCCAGTACTGGGTAAGGCCAGGCGTAGAAAGCGCCCTCTTCCGGCTCGGCATCGTCGGGGGTCACAAAGCTGTCGGCATCCTGGGCGGCGTAGAAGTAGCCCCCAGAGCCCCCAGAGGAGCTATCAGAGGAACTAGCAGGGGCGGTCATCTCCCGCTGTAGCCAGGTGTGGGTGAGGGCGATCGCCCGTTCAAAGGCCGGTTCTTGCTGCCCGCTGGCCCAGAGGTGGGCCAGGTACTCCACAATCAGCCCATTGTCGTAGAGCATTTTTTCAAAGTGGGGTACGGTCCAGTTGGGGTCTACGGTGTAGCGGTGGAAGCCGCCGCCCACGTGGTCGTAGATGCCGCCCAGGGCCATGGCTTGCCCCCGCTGGGCACAGAGGTGCGCGACATCCAGCTCCAGGTCGAACCGCAGCCCACCCAGCACCGCTGACGCGTAGGGAATCATGGGAAAGCAGGTGCCCTGGCCCGAGGGCATGAGAATTTTCGCGTTGGTCGTTAGGCCCCTATGGAGCAGATCCGCCGATGGCATCGTCGGAGACTCTGGCAGCTGTGCCCCCTCGTGCAGGTTGGCCAGTACCGTATCAGTGATCTCGGCTAGGCGGGCTTTGTCGGTGTCGTAGAACTGGCGCAGGGCGGTGAGCAGTTGCAAAAAACCGGGTCGCCCGTACTTGGGCTCGACCGGAAAGTAGGTGCCACCGTAGAAGGGCACCCGCGTGGTGGGGTGCAGCATGACGTTCAGCGGCCAACCCCCTTGCCCGATCAGCATTTGCAGCGCCTGCATGTAGATGCTGTCGATATCGGGGCGCTCTTCGCGATCGACCTTGATGGGGATGAAGTTGGCGTTCATGTAGGCGGCGATCGCCAGGTCCGAGAAGGCTTCCCCTTCCATCACCGTGCACCAGTGACAGCTGGAGTAGCCAATGGAGAGAAAGATTGGTTTGTCAGTCTGGCTGGCCTGCGCTAAGGCCTCGTCGCACCAGGGCCACCAATCGATGGGGTTTTCGGCGTGCTTGCGCAGATATAGGCTGGGCGAGTCTGCCAGGCGATTGGTCATAGAGCTAGACGGGTAGGGACAAGGACCAGGGGGTATGATCCATCGTGAATACCCTAGCACGGGGACGTTGGAGGGCAGGATTTAGGTTTTAAGGTGACGGGAGGGGTGTCTATCAATCGTCCAGCGCCAGGTCTTCCGGCCAGCGTCAGTTCTTCCGGGCTGCCGCTGATCCCCTGTTTCTTTCCGTACACTAGTCATGGTCATGACCATCCCTCATCCTAGCGCTCCCCTGGGGACGAAGCGATAATGCCCATGGATCTACTGCCAACCGACCAACTGATCGCTCTGGATCGCCGTCACGTGTGGCATCCCTACGCGGCGATGCCGGGTACGGGGCCGATGTTTGCGGTGCGATCGGCCCAGGGGGTCTACCTAGAGCTGGAAACCGGGGAGCGCTTGGTCGACGGCATGTCGTCCTGGTGGACCTGCATTCACGGGTATAATCACCCCCGGCTCAACCAGGCGGCCCATGACCAGATGGGCCGCATGAGCCATGTGATGTTTGGGGGGCTGACCCACCAGCCGGGGGTGCAGCTGGCCCAGCGGCTGGTGCAGATGACGCCAGATCCCCTCCAGCAGGTCTTCTTCTGTGATTCTGGCTCGGTGGCGGTCGAAGTGGCGATGAAGCTGGCGATCCAGTACTGGCACAACCGGGGAGAGCCACAAAAACAGCACTTTCTCACCCTGCGCCGGGGCTATCACGGGGACACCTTTGCGGCCATGGCGGTGTGCGATCCGGTCAACGGTATGCACCATCTGTTTCGCCACAGCCTGGTGGAGCAGTACTTTGCCGATGCGCCCCAAATTCCCTTCGACGGCGGGTGGGATGAGGCAGATATCGCCAGTTTTGAGGGAATTCTGGCGCGCCACCACGGCGAGATTGCCGCTGCCATTTTTGAGCCGGTGGTACAGGGGGCCGGGGGGATGCGCTTCTACAGCCCCGACTATGTGCGCCGGGCCCGGGAGCTGTGCGATCGCTACAATATCCTGTTGATTCTGGATGAAATCGCCACCGGCTTTGGCCGCACCGGCAAACTCTTCGCCTGCGAATACGCGGGCATCAGCCCAGATATTCTTTGCGTCGGTAAGGCCCTCACCGGGGGCTTTATGTCCCTGGCGGCTACGCTGACCACCGACCACATCAGCGAAACCTTTGCCCAGGGGGAGGCGGGTGTGTTCATGCATGGGCCCACCTTTATGGGCAACCCCCTAGCCTGCGCGGTTGCCCTCGAGAACCTGACCCTGTTGGAGAGCTACAACTGGGTCGCCAAAATATCGGCTCTAGAAGCCCAGCTCAAGGAAGAACTGGCCCCCTGTCGCGACCTCCCCGCCGTGAAGGCGGTGCGGGTGCTAGGGGCGATCGGGGTGGTAGAGCTGCACCAGCCGGTCGATATGGCCGTGGTGCAGCCCCAGTTGGTGGCCCAG
>JAIXUR010000309.1 GCA_027483425.1 Cyanobacteriota bacterium
AGCCACCGCGTAGGGGTTGCCCCAGGTGACCAAAAACGACCCATCGACCCCATTTAGGAGTTGCACCCGACGATTGTTGGCGTCGGCCACATACACAACGCCGTGCTTGGCATCCACCGCCACCGCCACCGGATCGTCAAACTGGCTGTTGCTGTTGCCCGCCGTGCTGCCCACCTGCCAGGTTTGAGTGGCGGTAGCGGGCAGCCCCGACGTTTGTAACTGCCAGCTCGATACGCGATGCTGACTGCGACTGGCCACGATCAGCTGTCCGGCCTGGTTGCCAGCCACAGCGATGGGGATGCCACCCTCCGGCAGGGTAATGCTGACCCGATGGCCTAGGGTTTCTGGGCCGAAGCTACCCGTTGAGCCAACGACAAACACATGCACCCCCACCGCTGAGAACGCTCCCCCCCTGGCATCGGCCACGGCCAGAAGTTCCTCCCGACCGTCCGAGGATGGCAGTATGGCAATTCCCTGGAGTTCCCCAAAGCTCTTATCCCCCTCTAGTGGGTCTCCGGCCCACCCTCCCCAGCGATGGCTGAACTGGTATTGCCCGGCCCCGTCGGGCAACTGCCCGGTGGGGCTCAGGTCAACCGAGCTGTCGTTCAACCGAAACACCAGCACTGACTGACCATCGGTCACCAGCAGGCGGCGGTTACCATCCAGAGCCAGCCCCCTGGGCTGCTGGAAGTGGGCGGCATTGCCCCCTTCAGTCCAGGCGGCGAGGGTCTCGCAGAGGGTGCCATCGGGGTAAAAGCGATGGATGACCGGCGGAGTAGAGGCCGGATCGACCATGAACACAAAGCCGTGGGGATCCACCGCCAGCGGCCCCACCTGCTGAAAACTGCCGCCTCCCAACAGGCCCAGGGGGGCTCCCGGCGGATCGACCCAGGCGCGGGGCTGGGCCGCCTCTTCCGCCGACATATCCAGAACGTAGGGCACCGTCAACCGATTGTCGAAATAGGGGTAAAGGCCTTCGTTTGGGTCATCTCCCTCGGTCTTGCCCAGGGGAATCATCCGGTTCTCGTGGAGGTTATAGCCCACCCCGGTGAGGGTGTCGTCAAAGAAAATATCTTCATCCACCAGGGCCAGTTCCACGGTATTTTCCGGCAGGGCGATGGGATCGCTGAGGCCCCCTCGGTAGTCGCCGTAGGAGAGGCGGATCTGGGCCCCGAAGCCCATGTAGACGGTGAAGGGCTGGGTGCGATTCGTAAAGCTGGGTAAGTTGGTGATGCGATCGCGGTTGCCGTGGCGGCTCTCCCACTCCCCAGGCAGGGTAAAGCTGGGGCGAGCGGGGCTGAGTTCACCGCTGGAGACCTCCCGCAGGCCATCCGGCAGGGTCAGGGTGAAGTAGGGGTCGAGGCTAGCTTCGGTGCTCTCTTCAAACCGCAGCACGACTTCGGCAATGCCGTCACGGCCCGTTACCGGCTCCCCCTGGGAGAGCCGATCGTCAAACCAGAACTGCACCCGGTGCTGCACCAGGACGCGGGCATCGGGCACCGGTATGGGTAGGCCACTCACCGGGTCGAGGGTGACCACTTTCACAAAAATCCTGCGATCGACTACGGCCATTACAAACTCACCCCCCCGCTGACGCTGGCACTGGCACTACCGCTGAGGGCATTCCGCGCCGCCCGCAGCATGTCGTCAAAGGCATCTTCGGTGCGGCCCAGGCTGAGTTCAAACTCGCCTTGCAACTCGTCTAACTTGTCGATCAGCGGCGTTAGGACAACCGTCACATCAATTTCCTCCAGGGCCGTCTGAATGGCTGCCCAGGCCTCCAGCAGGGGCTGCTGCAACGCCAGTCGGGGATTCACGGTGTTGATCAATTCCTTGATCTGATCCAGCAGGGTATTCAGCCCGGCCAACAACCGGGAAGGCAGGGTGTTTTCCACCACGTCCAACAGCCGTTGATACAGTCCATCCAGCCCCGTGAGCATACGGGCCGGGTCGAGGCCATCGATCAGGGCCCGCACCTGGTCAATCGCCTGATCGATATCGCCCGCTAGAAAGTCCACCCGCAGCCCGGTGACAATGCCCTGAAGCCGTGCAATGGTGTCTCGCACCTGGCCCAGACTGTCTTCAATGGCCAGCCCATCCAGCAGACCCAGAACCGCGTCGTAGGTGGCATCCAGCTCTGCACCCATGTCCTCCGGGCGAATCGGCAGCAGCCTTGCCTTCAGGGCTTCGAACCGCTGATCTAGGGCGGTCAGAAAGCGGGTCGGATCGGCCAGGCGCATCACCCGCTTAAAGGTCTCCACATCGAGCAGTTCGCGGGCGTAGGGGGGCAGCAGGCCCAGCAGCCGCTGCCGCAGTTCGATATAGAGGTCACCCAGGTTCCGCAGATCGAGATTTTGCTTGAGGGCTTCTAGGCCGCCCACCAGCTGGGTGTACAGGGCCACCAGATCGCCCAGTTCGGCCTCGGGGTCGAGGTTGCCCACCAGGGCCAATTTGGCCTCTGCCCCAGGCACCTGTACCGCCGCCCTGAGGTCGAAGTGCTGGGCCTTGAGCTGGTTGAACCGCCCCGGCAAATTCAGACTGCGCAGCGCCGCCAGCACCCTGTCAATGGCCCCATGGATCTGGGCCGTCAGGGCCTCCGGCTGCAGCTGATCGAGCAGGGCCAAGGGGGCCTGAAACATGGCGTGGAGAGCATCCACCACGGTCTGCTGGACATCGTCAATTAGGGCCACCAGGGGAGCGGCCAGCGCTACCACCGGCTGAAACAGCACCGAGGGTTTCACCCGATCCAGCTCCGTTTCGAGGCGGGCAAATTCCGCCGTCAGCGGTTGCAGGAGGGTCGACGGGCGAATCGCCTGAAGGCCCTGCTTCACCTGGTTGATCAGATCCAGCAATTGATCGATCCAGCGGGTCAGGTCTAACCCGGTGACGCTGGCCTTGAGCTGATCCAGCAGTTGGTTGAGGGGGGCCAGGATCTGGGCGCTGTCGATCTGGTCGAACTGGGCGGTCACCGTCTGAAACGCTTCGGTTACGGGCTCCAGCAGGGTCGAAGGTTGCAGGGCTACTAGGGGCGCTTGCAGGTATTGCGCGTGGAGATCATCCAGGGGCTGCAGCAGCACGGTCAGGTCAAGGGAGGCGATCGCGTCTTCCACCACCGCAAAGGCCGAAAACAGCGCCCCTAAAAGCTGCTCTGGATTGAGGGCATCGAGCATGGCAATGGCTGATTCGTAGCCCTGCTGCAAGGCATCAATGGCCGCCTGGGGCACCTGCTTGATAGCCTGAAAGCCCTCTCGCAGGGGGGGAGTAATGGTGCCGCTGAGGTCGATGGTAATCACCAGATCCAGGGCGGCCTTCAGGGCCTCCCGCAGCAGGTCGTTGAGGGAGGCGGGGTCGATCTGGCCCAGGCTAGCGGCGGCGGACTCCATCTCAGCCACCACCGGGTCGATCACCACCGCAAAGTCAATGGGGGCCAGCTGGTCGAGAATGTCTACCACCTTGGCCCGCAGATCCGCCAGCAGTTGGGGAATATTCAACCCGGTAATGAAGGTCGTAAACTCGTTGATGCCATCAACGGCCTGGTCACGCACCTCGGTGAGGGTATCGCCCAGGGGACTGAGCACACCACTGAGCTGACCCAGGGTGCCATCGAGCAGGTTCTGGAGGTCTTGCAGGGTGCCAGCCAGGCTGGGGGCACTGGGGTTGCCGGGGTCACCGGCGATCGCCCCCTCGGCCTGCTCAAACAACTGCCGCAGATCCTGCTCGAAGCGGTACTGAAACTGGCCATTGGGCAAAAAGTCACCCACAGTCCCCGCCAGATCCCGCAGCCGCTGCCCTAGGCCATCAAAAAATTCGGCAATCTCAGCTAGCAGGTCGCCCACGCCGCTTTCCAGGTCGCTGACCACCTGCTCCACGGGGGCCAATGCCCCTTGCAGGGTCGTACCGATGGCCCCCAGATTCACCGTTTCCAGGGTGTCGCGGGTGGTTTCAAAAAAGCCCAGCACCTCATCGCGCACAAACCCCAGGTCGATGCCTTCGATGGCGGTGTCGATGCGATCGAACAGCGCATTGAAGGGATCGTCAATGCGTTGGGCATCCCGGATCGGAACCGCCAGCGCCTGCTCTAGCTGCTCCCGCAGGTAGGTTTCCAGGGCATTGGGCTGAAACAGCGGCGTCTCCAACACCCGGTTCAGGGCACTCAGCAGGGGCCGCAAATCCTGCCGCAGGGTCTGCATCGTCGTGGCGGTCGCCACCGCCGCCTCGCGAAACGGCACATAATCCGCCGAGGCCAGGGTCAAGGTCTGGCTGAAGCCAACCGTCAGGGTGGTCAACCCCGTCGCCACGGGCGTGACCACCGCCGGGGGCAACAGCGAGACTAAAAAGGTTTCGAGCTGGTTGATTAGCTGCTGCACAGAGCCCATACCCAGGGTGTTCAGCACATTGTCGAGGGCCTGCTGAAACACCTGCACCACCAGGGCGGAGGGATCTGCCGCCGTCGCGGCTCCTTCAATTAAGGGCAGTAGGGTGCGGCTCAGGTCCTGGACCGACTGCACCCAGGCGCGAATGGTGGTGGCCTCTGGCCCCTCCAGGCTGGCCAGCACCTGGAGGAGCTGATCGACCAGAGCGCTGAAAACCTCGGTGCGGTTTGCGGGAATCCCGTCGACAATTCCTTCCACCGCCTCGACGATGGACTGGATTTGGCCAATCAAATCGCCATTGATGGCCTGATCGGCGGCCCCAATCCGCTGCTCAAACCCACCCAACGCCGTCGCCGGGTCGGCCTCGACCTGAATCTCAAGGGCCCCAAACAGTTCGTTGATCTGGGCAATCAGCGCCGCCGCATCCAGATCGAACAGACCAGACACCTGGCCGGTGAGCTGCCCGGCCACGCCATCCACCCCTCCGTCCAGGGAGCCGGAGACGCTGGCGGCTGAGTCAAACTGGGTACCCAGATCGCCCACCCCAGCCAGGGCGCTCTCCAGATTACGGATATTGACGACCAGTGTTCCCTCTGCCATAGCCTATGCGTCATCCTCTTCAGGGGTACCAAAAATGGCCTCCAGGGGGCCGAGGGCTTCCTCCAGACCAGCGGTGGCCGTCGTCACCCCATCCAGGACAGGGGTAATCTGCGCGGTGGGGTCGGAAATATCTGGAATGTTGCCCAACCCTGCGATCGCATCCAGCGCCCCGGTGACCGTATCTAAAAACCCCGCCGCCTGGTCGAGCAGGCCGGTATCCAGACCTCCCAGGGGGTTGGGCGGTGGCGGCGGCGGCGGACTTTCCCGCAAAACCAGGACATAGTCGAGTTGATCGGGGTGCAGACCGCTCTCCTGCACCTCCAGGGTTTCGATCACGACGTACTGCACCTCGGTGGCGGTGATAATGTCAGCCACAAAGGTGACGGGCTCCCCGGCCTGAAACTTGCCGCGCAGGGTTTCTAAGAACTCGCTCTGGGCCTCTGTTCCGTAGAGACTGCCTGCGATCGCCACCCGCGTAGGTACCGTATTCAAGTCTTGAAACAGACTGCCCACCTTGCCCGGCACCGCCAGCTCCACGTAGCGGCGCTGCTCCAGGGTGCGAATCGAGGCAATCCGAGGCACTTCCCAATCGCCCAATACCGGCTTTACTGTCATGACAAATTCACTCCATGGCGCTGGGCCTGGGCCTGCAAAATGGCGCTGACCATCTCCGTCAGGGTTTCGGCAACGTCCTCCGCACCCGAACCAACACCGTTGTGGACGAGATCTAGGGCGAGATCTGGGGCCAAATCTGACAGGGCGACATCCAGGCTGGGGACATGGCCCAGATCCGGGGTCGAGAACGCCGCTGCCACCGGGCCTACAGCGGCGGGAGTTGACACCAAACCTCGATGCACCGCTGTAACGGCATCCCGATCTCCCGCCCCTGGCGCAGTTCCAGAGTAGAGGGCGGCCAGCCCAGCCAGATCGAGCTTGGATGCCGGGGGAGATGGAGGAGTGGAGGAGAGTAATCCAGGGGCAGGGGCGATGGCTGGAGAGGGCGATTCGCCTGCCGCCCTAGCCCCATTCGACGACCTGGCTAAGTCTGGGGAAGGTCGCAGATTGCGCTCCCCTGCCGTCGCCCCGTCACCGGTCAAAATCTCCGCCGTCAGCCGACCAATCTCCGCCAGTGCCCCTAGGGGAGCGATCGCCCCACGGCGGGCGGCGGGCCAAAAATAGGGCTGGGGAACACTCGCAGCCCCTGGAGTTGGAGATTGGCCTGAAGCGAGACTAGGGGTAGGGCTGGAGGCGGTTGTGGGGTATAAGGTGCCAGCAGCGGCCCCCCCTGGGGAACGACTGGGGACAGTGGGGTCTGGCTCTGCCGCCAAACTCACCCCAGGGCGACGCTCAGCCAGATCGGGATCAAGCCGTGGTCGGGAGGGAGGTGGGGCCACAAGGTCTCCC
>JAIXUR010000215.1 GCA_027483425.1 Cyanobacteriota bacterium
GGGGTGCCGCTAGTAGAGCCAGAGTCGGGGTGGTTTCAACGTCAGCGTCTGGGGCGTTGGCCATGGCTCGCTGCATGATCTGTAGCGACTGTACCGGAGCCAGTACGGCGTTGAGCAGGGTTTCGGCTTTGGCCCTGTAGTAGGTTGCTTTTGGGGCTGGGGGGGTATTGGGCGCATAGTTATTGGTGGCCTGGGCTACCCCGCTGGGGCGCTGACCATAGCCTAGGGCGACTAAACCCCCCATGGCGGCGATCGCCGCGATCGCCGCCATTGCTCCTAGACGCTGTTGTTTCTCCTTCACCATTTCGCTTAACCCGTGAATACCTGTAACCCGTGTATGGGATCCTGGGAGGCAGGCGATCGCCCGCTCGGGCCGATCGGTGACCCTTACCCAGGTCATGGCAACGGCTTCAATGATGGGTGGCTGCAAGCCAGGCCATCGTTAAAGCAACCAAAATCAACCGTGGGATTCAAACTCCATCCAGCTTAAACCTCAGGCAAAGCGTATCATAATGAGCAAGATCACTCAAAATGGTTGCCCATTATCCGTTCTAGTGTAGCAGCACCCGCCCGTCTACTGTAAAATGCCGTCGTCGTTTCGTTTGCTCCCTTGGTTTCGCCCCCAGGCCCAGTCGCGCTCTAGCCGGTGGCTATTCCCCCTGTTGCCCCTGGGGCTATTGGCGATCGCATTGGGAGGGGGCTTGGTCGCTTGGCGGGGGCAGCGGATCCCAGCGGTCACCACCCTGCAACCGGTGGCCCCCTCTACCGCTAAGCCTTGGGGGAGTAGCCTGCTCCATCGGTACCGCCAGCCACGGCCCAGCACTCCCCTGGCGGTGCCCCCGCCGGTACTGCCCCAGCCGCTGCCTCCGCCCCAGGCCTGGCCCGAGTTACCCCTGGTGAAGGCGCAGCCCAGCTTTACCGACCTAGATCCTGGCTATTGGGCCTGGCCCCTGCTCGCCGATCTGGCCCGGCGAGATTTGGTGGCGGGCTTTCCGGATGGGTCGTTTCGCCCTGGGGAGCCCATGACTCGGGCTGAGTTTGCCGCCCAGCTGACGCGGCTCTTTGACCTACCCCAGGAGCTGACTTCGCCTCCAGGGTCTACCCCCTACCCAGATATGGCTACCGATCATTGGGCCTACGGCAGCGTACAAAAGTCGGTGCAGATGGGGTTTCTAACCGGCTACCCCGAGGGCACCGTCTTGCCCGAGCAGACCGTGACCCGCATTCAGGTGATTGTGGCCTTGGCCAACGGGCTGCGGTTGAAATCGAGTCGTGGCGCAGCTCCGCTGCCAGGACTTTATGGTGACCAGAACCAGGTGCCCGATTGGGCCAACCGCCAGTTGGTAGCCGCCACCGAAGCGGGGCTGGTGGTCAACTACCCTGACCTGAACCAGCTGGCCCCCAACCGACCCGCGTCCCGAGCTGAGGTGGCGGCGATGCTGCACCGGGCGTTGGTCTACACCGGCCGTTTGCAGGAGGTGCCGTTTGCCTACGTGGTCAAGGCCCCCTAGGCGACGACCTGGGGCGCTTGCACCTGCTTGAGCTGCTGCCGGAGGGGGGCACCCTCAATTACCTCGGCCTCTAGGAGCTGCTGGGCTAGACTTTCGAGCAAGTCCCGGTTCTGCTGGAGAATGTCGAGGGCTCGCTGGTGGCCTGCTTCGACCAGCGATTTAACCTCATCGTCGATCGCCTTAGCCGTTTCTTCACTGATGGGGCGGCGGGCATTGGGCATTCCCCCGTCTAGGAAGGTATTGCGCTGGCTGCGATCGTAGGCCAGGGGGCCTAGCACCTTGCTCATGCCGTAGGTGGTGACCATTTGTTCGGCCAGGTCGGTGGCCCGCTGGAGGTCGTTGGCGGCCCCCGTGGTGATACTGCCGAAGATTAGTTCTTCCGCCGATCGCCCCCCCAGCAGGGTGGCAATCTGGCCCTTCAGCTCCGCCTCATCGCGCAAAAAGCGGTCTTCGGTGGGCAGCTGCAACGTATAGCCCAGGGCCGCCATGCCCCGGGGCACAATGGAAATTTTTTCTACCTCGTCGGTGCCGGGCATGAGCGCCCCCACCAGGGCATGGCCCACTTCGTGGTAGGCGACGATGGTCTTCTCTTTGTCGTTGAGCACTCGACTCTTTTTCTCTAGACCGGCCACTACCCGCTCAATGGCCTCGCTAAAGTCTTCCTGCTCGACGACGGTGCTGTGGCGGCGGGCGGCCAGCAGGGCGGCTTCGTTGACGAGGTTGGCTAGGTCGGCCCCCGCAAAGCCGGGGGTGCGGGTGGCAATCAGCCGCAGATCGACGGTATCGGCCAGCTTCACATCCTTGGCGTGAATGGTGAGAATCGCTTCGCGCCCCTTCAGGTCGGGGCGATCGACCAGCACCTGGCGGTCAAAGCGACCCGGACGCAGCAGGGCCGGATCGAGGGTTTCTGGGCGATTGGTGGCGGCTAGCACGATCACCGTGGTGTCGCCCGCCTCAAAGCCATCCATCTCGGTGAGCAGCTGGTTGAGGGTTTGCTCCCGTTCGTCGTTGCCACCGTAGAAGCCATTGCTAGCGCGCGACTTGCCGATCGCATCCAGCTCATCAATAAAGATAATGCAGGGGGCCTGTTTCTTGGCCTGGTCAAACAGGTCGCGTACCCGTGACGAGCCCACCCCCACAAACAGCTCGACAAATTCTGACCCCGAAATGCTGAAGAAGGGCACCCCGGCCTCTCCGGCTACGGCCTTGGCCATCAGGGTTTTGCCGGTGCCAGGGGGGCCGACCAGCAGCACCCCCTTGGGAATTTTGGCCCCCAGGTCGGTGAAGCGCTGGGGGGTCTTGAGAAAGTCGACAATTTCCACCAGTTCCGTTTTAGCCTCTTCCACCCCGGCCACATCGTCGAAGGTGATTTTGCCGGCCTCGCCCTCCACGTAGACCTTGGCTTTGCTCTTGCCAATGGACAGCACCCCCTGGGGGCCGCCGCCGCCCCGAGCCAGAAAGAACCGCCATACGCCAATGAAAATCAGCGGTGGAATGACCCAGCTCAGCAGGCTGCCAAACCACTGCCCCTTGGGCGGCGGCACGGCGGCAAACTCAACCCCGTTGTCTTCGAGCAGTTGGGGCAGTTGCAGGTCAAAAATGGGCGTCGTAGTGTACACATCGCCCGCTTCGCCAGTGGTGGCGTCTTTGATCTGGTAGCGAATCTCGTTTTGCCCCACGGAGGCCCGCATCACCTCCTGCTCCTGCACGCGGTGGATGAACATGCTGTAGGGCTCACGGGCGATTTGGCCGCCGAAGAAGCCTGAAAAGGCAATGTTGAGCAGCAGCAGGCCGGTGGCGGCCCAGAGGACGATATTGGCGATCTGGCGCGATCGCGACGGTTGGGGGTCTTTGTTTACGGGCATAGGGATTGTAGAGGCGCGGTTTTAGAGTTTGCTATGCATGGCCTGAGTCCTAGGGTGATTCACCATCGTCAAGGCCGGGTTGTGGTCTGATCGTAAGGTTGATCTGGGGAACATCCCGTTGGGTTGCCCCTGGTGGGAGAGTGTGGCAACCCAGATCTCCCCCTAGTCAACGTTAACATCCACGGTGGTTTGAGTCGCATCAGGGGCATCGGCGCGAAGGCCAGAGGGCCGTTTGCTGGTCAGCCCCGACAGCATGATCTGGGACATGGCCGCAATAAACATAGAGGCCACCACCGCATCGTCAATCCAGCCGATGATGGGGATGAAGTCGGGGGCAATGTCGATGGGGCTGAGCAGGTACAGCAGGGTGGCACCGGCTAGAATCCAGCGATATTTGGGATTGTCTAGGGTGTTTTTGTACCAGGTGTAAAACGACTGAACCGTAGAGTTCATAGGGACACAGTTGAATGCAATGGCCCTATGGTGCCACGGAATATCCTGGCCGCTGCTTGGGGATAGCCGCCCGCCGAGGGGGGCGGGGCCGAACCCTACTCCGTCCTCAGGTGCCAGCCTCGGGGCTGCAAAAACGTGTAAAGCCCTGCCAGGGAGAGGGTGGTGCCTAGGCCAGAGTGGCCGCGGCCGCTCCAGGGGAGGCGAGGGCTGACGCGATCGCAGCAGTTCCAGTAGGCCGAGCCGGTGTTGATCTGGCGGAGCAGGGTGATGGCGCGATCGCGATCGGTGCCGTACACCGCCGCCGTCAGCCCGTAGGGGGTGTCCTGCATCAGCGCCACCGCCTCCGCGTCGCTGGTCACCCGCTGAATGCCGATCACCGGGCCAAAGGTCTCGTCTCGCATCACCGCCATGGTGTGGTTGACCTCGGTCAGCACCGTGGGGGCAAAGTACCAGCCGGGGCGATCGAGGGGCTCGCCGCCGCAGCGCAGGGTGGCTCCTTTGGCGATCGCATCCGCCACCTGATGTTGCAGCACCGCGAGCTGGGGCTGACGACTGACCGGGCCGAGGTAGGTGGCCGCATCCGTCGGGTCCCCCAGGCTGAACCCCTGCACCGTGGCTAAAAAGGCGTCGAGAAAGTCGTCATAGACCTCGGTGTGGACGTAGATGCGCTCCACCGCACAGCAGCTCTGACCGTTGTTGTAGAAGGCCCCATCGGCTAGGCTCGCCGCCGCGATCGCAGGATTGGCCGTGGCGCAGACGTAGGCGGGGTCTTTGCCGCCCAGCTCCAGCTGGACGCGCATCATCTGGGGGGCCGCCGCCACCGCAATTTTTTGCCCCGTGGCGTAGGAACCGGTAAAAAAGACGCCATCGATGGACTGCTCCAGCAGGGCGGCACCGGTCAGTCCTGTCCCCACGACGGGCATGAAGATGTCCTGGGGAATGCCCGAGGCGTGGAGTAGGTCTGCGATCGCCAGTCCGGTCAGGGTGGCAAACTCCGAGGGCTTGTACAGCACCGCATTGCCCAGCAGCAGCGCTGGCACAAACACATTGCTGCCCACAAAGTAGGGATAGTTCCAGGCCGAGATATTGGCGATCACCCCCAGGGGGTCGTAGCTGATTACCTCCTCCAGGCCGCTGGTACCGGGCAAGGCATCGGCGGGTTCACCGTAAACCCGCTCTGGGGTGAGCACCTGGAGCAGGTGCTCAAGAAAGAAATCGATTCGCCCCGGCACCGCCAGGATTTCATTGCGGGCCTGGGTGATGGGCTTGCCCGTCTCTGAGGTCAGCCGTGCCGCCAGGGTGTCAGCCTGCTCGATCAGCCGATCGCGAAACCGCTGGATGGGTGCCATGCGGTCTGCCGGGGCCAACGCCGCCCACCCCGGCTGCGCCTGCCGGGCCTGGGAAACCTTCTGGGCGATCGCCGCCCGATCATCCCCAGGGATAGTCTGAATCAGCGCTTCGGTGGCGGGGTTAATGACAGAGATCAGATCGGCCATGGGGGAGACTATGGGGTAAAGCGTCAACGACTACCTTACCGATAAGTACGGTTCAGGGCAGTACATGACGAGAGATCCGGCCAGTCCGGCCAGTCCGGCCAGTCCGGCAAGTCCGGCAAGTCCGGCAAGTCCGGCGCGATCGCTGGCTAGAATACGTGGATAGTCGCTTCCATCGCCTCCATCACCCATCAGTAGCGCTTGCCGCCGCCATGCCCGACTCGCTTTCTCAACCTTCCAGTACTGGCCACCGCGACGGAGCCATGGCCCTAACCACCCCACCGGGGGCAGAGCCGACCCATGCTGACGCCCTGGCTGGCGACCCTAACCACGACCTGGGGCATTCCCCCAGCCATCACCATCACCACGGCCCCGGCCATGGCCACACCCACGGGGCCATCGACCCCGAGATTGCCAGTTCCGAGCGCGGCCTGTGGGCGGTGAAGTGGTCGTTTGTGGGGCTGGCGATCACGGCGATCGCCCAGGCCGTTGTCTTTGCCCTCTCGGGCAGTGTCGCCCTAATGGCCGAGCTGATCCACAACGCGGGCGATGCCCTCACCTCGGTACCGCTGGGGGTGGCGTTTTTGCTCACCCGTGCTAAGCCGTCGCCCCGCTTTGCCTACGGCTACGGCAAGGCAGAAGATCTGGCCGGGGTGGCGATCGTGGCGATCATTTTCTTGAGTGCCTTGATTACTGGCTACGAGTCCCTAGAGCGCCTGCGACAGCCCCAGCCCCTCGACCATCTAGGGGCCTTGGCGGCGGCGGCCATCATCGGCTTCATCGGCAATGAGTGGGTAGCCCTGTTTCGTCTGCGGGTGGGGCGCGAGATCAACAGCGCGGCCCTGGTGGCCGATGGGCTCCACGCCCGAGCCGATGGGCTGGTCAGCCTGGCGGTGTTGGTCAGCGCATTGGGGGTATGGCTGGGCTACCCCTGGGCCGACCCGGTGATGGGGGTGGTGATTACCCTGGTGCTGCTGCGGGTGGTGTGGCAGTCGGCTCAAACGGTGTTTACCCGCCTGTTGGATGGAGTAGAGCCGGATGTGGTGCATCGTCTGCACCACGAAATTGACCATGGACTGGCGGATGCGGCGGCGACGGTCACCCAGGTGAAGGCTCGGTGGCTGGGGCATCGTCTGCACAGCGAGATCGCTCTGGGGGTTGACCCTGGGCTGTCGGTGGCGGGGGGAGAGGCGATCGCCGCCCAGGTCAGCGCCCACCTGCAAGCGCACATTCCCTACCTAGCGGCAGCGACCATCCACCTACACCCCCTCCCCCAGCCCGAACCCGATCAAGCCTAGGGGCTGCCGTACTGCGACAGGCCGGATTTCTGTAGTTTTAGCCCAGTCTGGGGGAAAAACACCAGGAGTTCCTCCCCTTGACCGGGTGAGGCTTACTCTAGAAACACAGTTTTGGTCATGATCACCATCCACTGGTTGGGTGTTTGGGCGGCAGTTCTTCCTAGGGAGGCGTCGCCAAGGGCCCCACTGGGCGGCACGGGGATAGGGTCGCTCCAGTCGTTGGGGTCGGCGTAGCCGATCGAATGGAGGATTTTGATGGTGCGGTCTAGGGCGGCGAGGCTGCCGTAGAGCATATGGCGCACTTTCTCGGGGGCGAGGGGCCGGGTGCCTGGGTTGGTTGCCCCGGATCTGGGCGGCAGCGGCAGTGAGTCGGCCCCTGGGTTATCGCTGGGGCCTGGTTCGAAAGAGTCAAACATCGGTTCTGTTTCCTTGTTGTGGGTGAACAAGCCCTGCAACGCAAGTCCCAACCTATAGAGAAGGGGTGTTCCTCTTTGGGGAGGGGCAGGGGTGGGTCAACCCAGGCCACAGGCCACTTGCTCACGGCCAGCGACCTGCCCTACGGATAAGACAGACCCACCCCGCCCTGCGGGCACCCCTCCGAGGGAGGGGAAAGGGCGGAGGAAAACAGAACGCGAAAACCCTAGCCACCCACGCTTGACGTGCAAACTGAGGGGGCTAGGGTACCATTTACCGTAGCCTCGCA
>JAIXUR010000521.1 GCA_027483425.1 Cyanobacteriota bacterium
GCCCAGGTGACCTATGCCCAGGTGGAGAAGCTCGTTGCCCTGCTCACCGCCCCCAATGGCAGCCGGAGTGATCCCTTTCCAGGTGGATTGATGGCCGTGGTGGAGGGGAATGGGATGGTGTTTCGGCGTGGGTAGGGGCAGACCCGTGTGTCTGCCCTGGGAGGATGGTGAGTAGGGGCAGACCCGTGTGTCTGCCCTGGATTGGGGTATCTGTCCTATATCGAGAATGGTGGATGGACCGGGAAATTCAAGGGGTGAGGGCGTGATCGAGATCGGCGATCAGGTCATCCAACTGCTCCAATCCGATCGAAAGGCGCAGCAGGTTGGGAGCGGTTTGGGTCCCTTGTTCGATCGAGGCCCGGTGCTCTAGGGTGCTGTGGGGGCTGCCAAAGCTGGTGGCGCGGGCGATCAGGCGGGTTTTGGCGGCTACGCCCAGGGCGGTGGCTTGATCCCCTTTGACCAGAAAAGAGAGCAGGCCGCCGTAGCTGCTCATCTGGCCCTGGGCAATGGCATGGCCGGGGTGGCTGGGCAGGCCAGGGTAGAGCACCTGCTCGATGGCCGGGTGCTGGTCTAGCCAGGTGGCCAGGGCCAGGGCCGATTGAGACTGGGCGCGCACCCGCAGAGGCAGGGTTTGCAGGCCGCGCAGGGTCAGCCAGCAGTCGAAGGGGGAGGGCACCAGGCCGCCGATGGTTTGAATGAGCCTGAGCTGTTCGAACAACGGATTGAGGGTGCGGGTCACCACGGCCCCACCGATCACATCCCCATGGCCCGCCAGGTACTTGGTGGTGGCGTGGATCGCGAAGTCGGCCCCCAGGGTCAGGGGGGTTTGCAGCACCGGGGACGCGATGGTGTTGTCGCAGGCCAGGTAGGCGTCGGCCTGGTGGGCCAGATCGGCCACGGCTTGAATATCGGTAACAGCCAACTGCGGGTTAGAGGGAGTTTCGATCAGCACCAGGCGGGTGTTGGGGCGCAGAGCCTGGGCGATCGCCGCTAGATCCGTCGTGTCGACCAGGGTGTAGCCCAGCCCCCAGGGGGCAAAGATGGTGCTGAGCATCTGCTGAATGCCAAAGTAGACGCTCTGGGGAGCAATCACGTGGGCCTCGGGCCCCAGGGCCTGGAGCAGGCTAAAGGTGGCGGCAGACCCCGAGGCAAAGGTGGCCGCTTCGACGCCTTGCTCGAGGGTGGTGAGGGCCGTTTCGAGGGCGTCGCGGTTGGGGTTGCCGCTGCGGCCATAGACATAGCCCCGGGGGTAGCTGCCATCGCCATCGCGCTCAAAGGTGGTCGACAGGTGAATGGGTGCGGTCAGGGCTCCGGTGGTCGGGTCGATGTCCCTACCGCTATGGATCGCTTGGGTGTCTGGGGAGAAGGGCATGGCGTCGGGCGTCATAGTCATAGAATTGTGGGAGGAATAACTGCCCTTGATTCTAGGGGTGTTGGCGAAACCTAGCCATGGGCTAATCGCAAAGCCTAGCCATGGGCCAATTGCAAAGCCTAGCCATGGGCGATCGCCCAATGGGATAGTTCAACCGCCGCATCCTGGGCATGCTGAACCTATCTGCTATGGTCTTTGCAGTCTTGCCCGGCCCTGTTGTTGCCCCCTTTGCGCCCGCCTTGCTATGGATGCCCTCGTCACCTCTGCCCTCGTGTTTCTCTTCGGTGCCGCCGTGGGCAGCTTTCTCAATGTGGTGATCTACCGCGTACCGGCGGGGCTGTCGCTGCTGCGCCCACCGTCTCGCTGCCCAACCTGCCATACCCAGCTCAAACCCCACGACAACGTGCCGGTGCTGGGCTGGCTGTGGCTCAAGGGGCGCTGCCGCTACTGCCGTACTCCGATATCGCCCCGCTACCCGCTGATTGAGGCCTTTACCGGGGCGTTGTTCTTGGCGACGTTTTGGCTGTTTGGCCTGGGCTGGGTGACGGTGGGCTACTGGCTGCTGCTGAGCTGGCTGGTGGCCCTGGCGTTTATTGATATCGATACCCTAACGCTGCCGAATGGGCTGACCCAGTCGGGGTTGGTGCTGGGGCTGGCGGTTAAATGTGCCCTGCCGCTATTGCAGGGTGACCCTTGGCCCAGCCCGGTGCAGAGTCTGCTAGGCGGCATCTTGGGCGCAGTTTTGGGCATTTGGATCTTTGACCTGATTACCCTCTTTGCCTCGGCGGCCCTGGGGCAGACGGCCATGGGTGGCGGCGATGCCAAGCTGGCGGCGATGCTGGGGGCGTGGCTGGGCTGGCAGGGGGTGCTGCTGAGCGGATTTTTGGCCTGTGTGGTGGGGGCTGTGGTCGGGGGTGGCGCGATCGCCCTGAAGCTGATTGGCCGCCGCCAGCCCATGCCCTTTGGCCCGTTTTTGGCGATCGGGGCCGTGATCACCCTGTTCTGGGGCGAAGCGTTGATGGGGGCTTACCGAGCTTTATTTTTTCCCACCCTTTGATTTTCCCACCCTTGAGATCGGTAGGCCTGGTTGAGGGGCCTGGTTGGTGGATGAATTTATAGATAGGAGCCATCGATGCAACCTACATCACCAGGGTGTACCACTGGATGTCAGGAGGATGGTCGACCAGGTCGGGAATTTCCCGAATGAACTCGTCCATGTACCCAGAGCGGAAGTGAGCCTGAAACGCCGCATCGTCTTGCCATTGGCCTAGGGCGACAAACTCTCCAGGATTAGCGTTGCCCTGCAACAGCTCAAACCCCAGACAGCCAGGGTTTTCTCGGGCCAGTTCAGCCACCTCCATGAGCAGCTCTTTGAGCGTGGATTCCTGTCCAGGGCGAGCGATCGTCTTGGTGATGGTACGTACGGCTTTAGCCATGGCTGATCTACCCTTGTATATAAGCGCTATCTGATTGCACACCCTGAGTATCCCAAACAATCATAAAAAGTTGGTGGTTCGGCTGCTGGCGCTGCTGCTGGTGGCGCTTCCAATGGCGCTGTTGCTACTGGCTGACCCGAGGGTGGCGATCGCCACTACCTGGTATCCGGTGGCCGAGGCCAGCCAGGGGC
>JAIXUR010000650.1 GCA_027483425.1 Cyanobacteriota bacterium
AGATGTCCTTTTCAAATCTCCTCTAAGCCTGCATCAAAAGACTTAAATAAACCCGGCTCTACCGACCTAGGGATGGAGATGAGCGCCTGAGCGCAGGTAAATGGGATGAGAAACAACCGCTAGAAAAGCGCAAAGTGGTTGATATACAAGGGATTGGCTAGAATTAAAGGATAAGAAGCGAACAACGTTATGGGTGAGAGCCATGCTAGTGCAATCCCAAGCGAGGCAATTGACTGACTACTGAGTCTTCCCGAGGCCACGGTAGGGGATATGACAATCATTGATGGAATTGGCCTATTTTTCGTGATCCGCTCAACCCACCGAGATAACCACCATGCAAATTACCATCGACCTTCCCGAGAGCCTCGCCCCCTACTTTCAAGCCCAAATCGCCACCGGTCAATACTCAACCGCCAGCGACTACGTCCAAGCCCTCGTGCAAGCTGACCTCGCCCACAAAGCCAATCTAGAAAGTAAGTTGCTGGAAGCCCTCGATTTCCCCGCCACCCCCATGACCCCCGCCGACTGGGAGCACATCCGCGCCACCGTTCGCCAAAACCTCAGTCAAACCAATCCCAATGCTTAACCTGATCAAGCGTGCTGTCGTTATCCAAGATTTGATCGACATCGCTACCTATATCAGCCGCGATAATCTGGATGCAGGCGACCGATTTCTCTACGCTGCTGAAGCCACCTTCCAACAGATTGCCAAACTTCCAGGAATAGGTAAACTGAGCGGCTTCACCCACCCCAAACTTACCCAAGTTCGCCAATATCCCGTGAAAGGCTTCAAAAACTACTTGATTTACTACCAAATCCAAGGAGAAATAGTTGATGTAATGCATGTCTTGCAAGGCGCTCAGGACATTGCCACCATCCTCCAACAGGAAAGCGAAGGAGACAATCAAGCATAAAACCATATGACTTCAGGGGCTGTTTGGATGTGCGATCGCAGGAGAATCAAGGCTCTTACGATCGCGAGTACCCGCTCAATTGGATGGAACCTAGGCATTAAACATCAACGCTCGACCTCGAACCTGCTGATTAAATTGCCCTCGTTCGTAGACCACTTGTCCCCCCACGATTGTGACCGCAGGCCAGCCCGTCAAATTCCAGCCCTCAAACGGACTCCAGCCACACTTTGTCTGCAGTTCTTCGCGCAGCACCGGATGGTAATTGTCTAAATCTACCAGCACCAAATCTGCATCGTAGCCAGGGGCGATCGCCCCCTTCCCGACAATCCCATAGGCCTTGGCCACCGCCGTCGACATCCAGTGGGAAACTTGAGCTACGCTACAGCGACCCTGCATTGCCTGGGTCAACATCAGCGGCAGAGAGGTTTCCACCCCCGGCATACCCGACGGTACCTTGGCAGGCTCCAAAAAGACGGTCGTAGCAGAGGCCTCTTCATCGGCTGGATTGGCGGTATTCGCCTGCCCCTTTTCGGCCAGGGTATGGGGCGCATGATCGGTGGCAATAAAATCAATTACGCCATCCTGAAGGGCCTGCCACAGCACCTCATTGTCGTGGACACTGCGAATCGGCGGGTTCATTTGAATCAGGGATCCCAGTTTTTCATAGTCGCCCGTATTCAGCAGCAGATGCTGCGGCGTCACTTCTGCGGTCACCCAGGCGGGCTTGTCCTGACGCAGCAATTCGGCTTCTTCTGCGGTGGATAGGTGCAAAATATGGAGCCGTCGCTGATATTTTTTAGACAGTTTGAGCGCCAGTTGTGTGGCGTTGAGTGCTGCCTGATTATCCTGAATCACGGAATGAATGGCCGGGTCGGTAATACCCACAAATTCTTGTCGCCGTTGGGCAATCCGTGCTTGGTCTTCGGCATGGACAGCGATCAGGCGGGTGCCGGTGGAAAAAATCCGATCTAACGCGCTTTCTTGATCCACCAGCAGATCGCCATGCATCGAACCCATAAAAATTTTGATGCCGGGGGTGGGTGTCGCGGTTTGGAGATCCGGTAAATTTTCGGCTGTAGCGCCGATAAAAAAGCCGAAGTTGACAAACGATTTCTGGGCAGCGCGGGTCAGCTTATCGTTGAGCGCCGCCTGATTAATGGTCAGCGGCTTGGTATTGGGCATTTCTAAAAAAGAAGTGACGCCGCCACGGGCACAGGCGCGGGAGGCCGTGGTGAGGTCTTCTTTATGCTCTAATCCGGGTTCGCGGAAATGTACTTGGGGGTCAATGACGCCGGGGAGTAGGGTGAGCTGATGGGCATCAATGACGGTATCCGCCGATCGCTCAAGGTTGGAGCCAATGTCTCGAATCAAGCCGTCCTCAATCCACACATCAGCGACCTGAAAGTGTCCATCGGGGAGTAAAACCCTAGCGTTGCAAATCAATAACGTTGTGTTGGGCGATGGGGTCATACTAAACCATAAAATACTGCTTCCATCATAGGAAGTTACCATCAAAATTTTATCCTGCACTGAAGAAAAACAAGGCTATTAAATGCGGGTGATAGGCACCGTTAGCTGACTCCCCCTAGAGACGTTGCACTCGTCCTTTGAAGTTATCTATGGGAACGTGATGACATGTTACGCGCTGCCGCATGCCGCCGACCCTCATCCTAGAATGATTTCATCGTGATTAAGTAGCGCAGCACCACCATGAAGGCTAACGTTCCTACACGAGAGGCCGCTCGGATTGAAGCACTCAGGCAATACAAAATTCTCGACACACCTTCTGAGCAAGCCTACGATGACATTACGGCCCTCGCGGCCTTTATCTGCGACGTGCCCATTGCGCTGATCAGTCTGGTTGATTCAGATCGTCAATGGTTTAAGTCTAAAGTGGGTCTCAAGGTTGACGAAACCAGCCGTGATGTCTCATTTTGTGCCCATGCAATCTTGAGCGAAAGCATCATGATTGTCAACGATGCACTTTGTGATGAACGCTTTGGTGACAATCCGCTTGTAACCTGTGCGCCAAAGATCCGCTTCTATGCTGGCGTGCCTTTAAAGACTCCCAAGGGGCATTCCCTGGGCACCCTCTGTGTCATCGATCATCAACCCCGAGAACTCTCAGAGCTTCAAGTCAGAACCCTTGAAGCCCTGGCTCGCCAGGTTGTCATCCAACTGGAATTGAAGCGAACCTCGACTCAACTCGCAGATGCTTTAGACAAAATCAGGCTAATGGAAGGGCTGATTCCAATTTGTTCCTATTGCAAAGGCATTCGCAACGACAGAGGCTATTGGTCAACGGTCGAAAAGTTTATCAAGCAGTTTTCTAATGTTGAGTTTTCCCATGGGGTGTGCGATCGCTGTATGCGACAGCATTTTCCCGATGTAGCCCAAGTTTTACTGGCTGACGTGGATCAGAATTCACCACAGGATGACGACCATGGGTTATCGGATAAATTGTTAGGCTAAAATTCAGTCAGATCACCCCATCACATCGGGCGGCAAGGATGGCACCTGCTTCAAGCTTTTCTAGAACATGAAATAACCTGCAATTCTAAGCCAAGTCCACGTTGAGAACCGTAGTTTTCACCCACCCACCCTCTACCACCTACCCCACCTTTCCCCCCCCTCCCCATGGCCACCCCCCTGATCGAATTTCGCCACCTGCAAAAGGTCTACGGCTCGGGCAATACCGAGGTACGGGCCCTGTGGAACGTGAACTTGGCCATCTACCCCGGTGAATACTGCGCCATTATGGGGCCATCGGGGTCGGGCAAATCCACCGCCATGAACATGATTGGCTGTCTCGATCGCCCCACAGCCGGAGAGTTTTACTTCGATAGCCAAAACGTGGCCACCCTCGACGATGACGCCCTGGCCCACATTCGCAACCAGAAGATTGGCTTTGTGTTTCAGCAGTTTCACCTGCTGCCCCAGCTGACGGCGCGGGAAAATGTGGAACTGCCGATGATCTATGCCGGGGTGCGCAGCGACCTGCGCCACCAGCGAGCGACGGAGGCCCTGCAGCGGGTGGGGCTGGGCGATCGCCTCAACAACAAGCCCTCCCAGCTTTCGGGGGGACAACAGCAACGGGTGGCGATCGCGCGGGCGATCGTCAACCATCCCCTTCTCTTACTGGCCGATGAACCGACTGGTGCCCTGGATACTCGCACCACCCAGGATGTGCTCGACATCTTCGCCGACCTCCACACCGCTGGCATTACCGTCGTCATGGTCACCCACGAGCCCGACGTGGCCCGCGCCAGTCAGCGCATTGTCTGGTTCAAAGACGGCGAAATTCTCAACGACCACCTCAGCCCTGAGGATCTAGCCCAATCGATCGCGGTTCGCTAGCCACGCTTTGAACGGGTACCTTTGAACAGGTACCCTTGAACGGGTGCGCTATCAGCCCCCACCAGCCGTGGCTTGATGGAGTGAACCATGCCGTTGAATCAACGTCCCACCCCTGGCCCCAGCGCTCCCCAGATCTCGGAGGATGACCCGGCCTTCTGGCCCAGCTTTGTGCGGCTGGCGGCGGCGAATATGATCTCAAACCTGATGGTGCCCCTGGCGGGTCTGGTCGACACCGCCTTTCTCGGCCACCTGGACGACATTCGCCACCTGGGCGGAGTAGCCCTGGCCACAGTGATTTTTAACGTGGTGTACTGGAGCTTTGGCTTTTTGCGCATGGGCACCACTGGCACCACGGCCCAGGCCCGAGGGCGCGGCGATAGGGAGGAGCTATGGCTGATTTTGCTGCGCAACGGTGCGATCGCCCTCACCTTTGGCCTTGTGATTTTGCTGCTGCAGGTGCCTATCCGTGACCTCGGGTTTACCCTGCTGAGCGCCGAGCCGGGGGTACGGGAAGCCGGGATCGCCTTTTACAACGCCCGCATTTGGGATGCCCCGGCGGTGCTATTGAACCTGGTGTTGATGGGCTGGTTTTTAGGCCGCGAAAAGGGCCGCCGGGTGATTGTGCTGTCGCTGGTGGGCAACGGCAGCAATGTGGTGTTCAACACGATCTTCATTAACTACCTGGGTTGGGCCAGCGCCGGGGCCGGGGCCGGTACCGCCCTCAGCCAGTACGTCACCCTGGCGGTGGGCCTGGGGATCTTGGCCCGAGAAGGGGGCGGCCCCAAGCTCTGGGCGGTGCTGCCCCAGGGGTGGAATCTCCAGGCGATCCGGGGGCTGTTTTTGCTGAATCGCGACATTGTGGTGCGCACCTTTGCCCTGGTGCTCAGCTTTGCCCTGTTTACCAATTTCAGCTCGGCCCTGGGTAGCCAAACCCTAGCGGCCAATACGCTGCTATTACAGGTGGTGACCCTGTCGGCCTACTTTATCGACGGCATTGCCTTTGCCACCGAGAGCTTTGCCGGGCGCTACTACGGCAGCGGCAATCGCCCTCACCTGCGCCGCCTGCTCAAGGTGGGTGGCGGCACCAGCGTCGCCCTAGGCCTCTCCTTTGCCCTGGCCTTCGTGCTGTTTCCCCAATCGCTCTTTGGCCTGCTGACGATCCATCAAGCGGTGATCGCAACAGTGCAACTCTACGTGGTCTGGTTGATTCCGGTGCTGGGTCTGGGGGCGATCGCCTACATGCTCGACGGCTATTTTCTCGGCCTTACCGCTGGCCCCGTGCTGCGCAACGCTACGGTTTTGGCGGCTGGGGTCGGCTTTTTGCCCCTGGCCCTGGTGGCCCAGGCGATGGGCAATGCCCACCTGCTGTGGTTGGCCCTGGTAGGCCTGATGGCGGCTCGCGCCCTCACCTTGGGCTGGGCGGTACCCAAGTCCCTGGCTTGACCATCGCCGCCTAGGTTCCTAGCCCTTTCCTCCAACAGGTACAGAAACCCGGTTTCTCGGCCAGAATGCAAGTCATATCGTTAGCGCAGCGACGAAGAAACCGGGTTTTTAGCCATACTGTACCGGTGCTCTAGCCCTTTCTTACAACAGTTCGATACAACTAAAGCTGTTTACTAAGCGAAGCCCCCATGACACCAAAGGATGGATTTTTCCACGAAGTTTATTCTGTTGATCAGGCAAATAACGCCTACATGGTCGAGGTTGCCCTCGATCAGTACACCGACATTTTTAGCGAGTGGGATCCGGCTCCCTTTAAGCGGCGAGAACTAGATCCAGATCTGCAACTTTATTTAGAAAGTAGTGCCGATGAGATTCCTGCTAAATACTCCATAGAAGTGTGTTTTTCACTGCCCTACGGCACCCGTGACGCAGCTATGGAGGAGGATGTGAGAGCTGGTCTGCGAAACAGCTTTGATTTCAAAATTTATCTACTCAAGCAAGAAATTAAGCTGATCAACACCCGCACCCTGCGGTATGTTCTAGCCGGCCTAGGTACACTGTTGGTGGCTACACTAGTAGCGAAGCCTGCCGAAGTCAATGTGCTTACCTCTGTTTTGACCGAGGGGTTGTTCATCGGCGGCTGGGTATTTTTGTGGGAGGCCGTTTCCCTGTTCTTCTTCTCCAACCGAGATTTGTACTATCGCTACCGTACCTTTAGGCGGTTGAGGCGTGCCGAGATCATCTTTAGCGAGGCGGCCCAACAGGAGCGCAAACGAGGCACCGACCTAGAGGTTGTCTGAAAAGCCAAAGAGCATCTAATACCAATTCCGAGTCACACAACCCCGATTCGAATGCTGTCTCTTGGCGGCAAATCATACCTGAGACAACCCTTGTCAAACACCCTCTAACCCAGGTTAAGAAGGCTGTATCCGCCCAAAAATAGTAGCCACACCGTAACCACCAGCCAGTGCATGGCGGCCACCACCCACCAGGAGCCCGATCGCCAGTAGGCAATGGTGCAGATCAGCCCCAACAGGGTCGCCGACAGCAAAAACATCGGGTTGGTAAAGGTGGCAAAGGCCGTTGGGTAAAGGGTCATCGCATTGAGGGGGTGCATGACCACAAATAGCCCCAGCATGGGTAGGCCCACCTGCCAGCGCTTGCCAGGGCTAATCAGTTCCGTGGGGTGGGGCAGTAGCAGCACCCGCCAAAACCCCTCCTCGATCAGGGCGGGCACCAGCAGCACCCGAGCCGCTAGCGCTAGGCCCTCGGGCCAGGTGACATCCGCCAGGGTCGGGGTGAGAAAATGACTCAACACCCCCAGGGGAACCACCACCAACCCCAGGGCCACCGTCAGCCCAGCCGCCAGCTGCCAATCTTGGGGCTGGGGCCAGGTGGTGGCCGCCTGCCGCAGGCGGTGAACCGTCAGCCTAAGGGCAATGTAAAGGTGCAGGCGAAGGGGTTGCAAAAAGGCACTCCACGAGTCTTACAGTCATAGTAAACAGCTAGTTGGAAGCATGACTGCCATGAAACATGCAGATCGCACCGCGCTGGAATCCTTGGCTCCCCTCTTGGCCCAGGTGCGGGAGAGGGTGCCACCGCTCAAGGAGCCTGGGGCGGGCCGATTTTATCTCAAATCTATGGCGTTTCTGCACTTTCACCATGACCCAGCGGGCCTGTTTGCCGACTTGAAGGTCAATGGCGACTGGCAGCGGTACCCGGTGAACAGCGCCGCCGACTACAGGATCCTGCTAGAAACGCGATGTGCAACTAATCCAGCAGGGGAATTACTGAGTAATAATACTGCTGAACTGAAGCCAAGGACGCCCCTGCTGGTGGTTCAACCAGATCATCACGGTATGGGCCAGGATTTTACGGGCTAAGCGACTTGTCAGATGCCATAGGTCACGGCTGGAGACGCGCTCAATATCAAACCAATGGCAAAGATGGCCAATGACGGTTTCAACACCTTGGCGGTGATGACTGAGCAGCCGATTAAATTCAGCGTTGTAGGTGTGCATCGTTTTCCGTTGAGGTGTCATCAACTGAAGCCCCTGGTGCGCCAACTGAGTTGTTAAGCTTTGGCGGATATAGCCTTTATCGCCGAGCAGCAAGCCTTCAAGGCCTACGACCAGTTCAGGCACGACATCGCGCTCGTCGCCGTTGGCCGGGGTTACGGCTAGACCCAGGACAGCCCCTTGAGCACTGATGAGTAGATGCCCTCGAAAGCCATAGAAGGTGCCTAGCTTGGTGGACGAGTGGCCAAAACTGGCACTCCCTTGGAACACCCGAGCCTGAGGTGCTCGCTTAAAGCCACAGACGGGCATCGGGAACCCGTCAATCAGATAGAGGTCTTGCTGGTCAGCGGCCAGCGCTTGAATCAGCCGCTGATGCACCAGTTGTTTGTACTGCCAAAGGTTGGCCGCTTGTCGGATAAAGTTACTGCGATGGCCTAGGCCAGGGAACCAGGCCTGCCAATGACGACGAAAATACTGCCAAATGGCGCTGTCATTGTGATGGCCCAGAAATTCCCCCACGATTTCCAGCGTCAGGACTTCGCTATCACTGAGACCTGGGGCAAACCCCCGACTGCGAGGGGGATACAGGGTCAGTAACGATTCGAGATGGGCGTCAACGCACAAATAGACCGCAATGATAAACTCGTCGATGTTGAACATGGTTTTGTCTTCATGAAACCGCTAGACCCTTTGATAGCTCTAGCCTTTGGAGACAAAACCTTTTCTTTGAAATTAGTTGCACATCGCGTCACTACTCTATTTCAGAAGCCCTCTCTCGTTTTGGCGAAGGTATTGGGCCAAGAAACCGGGTTTCTGTACTGACGTTCTAGAGG
>JAIXUR010000545.1 GCA_027483425.1 Cyanobacteriota bacterium
TGAACACCAACACGGCCCCCTGGCCCGCCATGACCCGCTCCCGCAGCAGGGTGAGGGCGCTGTCGGTCATGTCGCCATCGGTCACCAGCACCACGCCGTCGTAGCCCAGCCAGTCGGGGGGGGCTGCGGTGGGGGCCAGGGTCACCTCGGCAAAGCTGAGGGGATTGGCTTCGGTGCCGGGGGCAGTGAGCAGCTCTAACAGGGTGGTTTTGCCGGTGCGGGGGTCGCCTGCGATCGCGATCTGGAGCGTCTGGCGGTTCACCTCTGTCCCCAGGGTCTGGTGCTCCTGGCGGTAACGATTGATTGCCTCAGGCAGGGCAGGGCTGGCCATGGCCGATTCCTCGGCGAGGGTCTCCACCAGGGCCGCCAACGCGGCCAGTTCAGCCTTGACCCGGGAGCGATCGACCACCGGAGGGGCGATGGGTCTCGGGGCGGTCGAGGGGGAAGTCCGGGACGAATCGCCCCTCCGCCACCACCAGAGCCCCGACCCGAGGGCCAGGGCGCTCAGCAGGGTTGAGCTATCGAGGGGGTTAATGTGGGTGCTACCCAGCAGCGCCAGGGTCGCCGACAGCCCCAGACCACCCACCAGCAGGGGACGCTTGAGCAGCGCCACCACCGTCGAGGAGGCCTTGGCCCCGAAATCCTGGGGCCTGAAATCCTGGGGCCTGAAATCCTGGGGCCCTGCCCCGAAATCCTGTGACCCATCCTGGGGCGCGCCCTGGGGCAGATCCTTTGGAGCGGTATTGCCGTCGTTACCCAGGCCCATGGGCCACCTTCCCTCGTTTAGCTGTTACAGTCGTTAGCCCTAGAACGGCTGGGCAGCCCTTACCATTGCCCAGCCGCCCCCGTTGCTACAGTTCTGTGCCTACGGTTCCATTGTCGCAAAGCAGTTGACCTTGCCCCAGTAGGGACTTCCTACCCGCTAGCGGCGTAGATTCCCGCCTAGGGCGTTCCGGTGAAGTCATCGGTAATCCTACTGTAAACTGGGGTAGCGCTATTCTGGGCGGTCTGCTGGCCCAGAGGGCCTTGTCTTGTTGATCGCGCTCGCTGTCTTTATTTCTCGCTATTCTGATCCCCCGTTATTCATAGTCCTCGCTGACCCAAGCCATGCAACCCACCCTGATTCCTGGAACCACCCTTCAGAACCGCTACCGTGTGCTGCAACTGCTGGGCCAGGGCGGCTTTGGGCGCACCTATCTGGCCGAAGACGTGGGCCGGTTTAACGAGAAATGCGCCGTTAAGGAACTAGAACCCCAGCAGGGCGATCAGTTCTCAGAAAAGGCGCTCCAGCTTTTTCAGCGGGAAGCCACCATTCTCTACAACATCGAACACCCGCAAATTCCGAAGTTTCAGGCCATTTTTGAGGAAAACCAGCGGCTGTTTCTGGTGCAGGACTATATCGATGGGGTCACCTACCGCGATCTGCTGAACCAGCGCCTGGCCCAGGGACTGACCTTCTCGGAGGCGGAGGTGCGCCAGTTTTTGCAGCAGATGTTGCCGGTGCTGGCCCACATTCACAGCAAGGGCATTATTCACCGTGACATCAGCCCCGACAACATCATGCAGCGTCGCGCCGATGGTCTGCCGGTGCTGATCGATTTTGGGGTGGTGAAGGAGGTGATGACCCGCATTCAGCCCTCCGGTAGCCTCAGCCAGTTCACCTCGGTGGGCAAGTTGGGCTACTCCCCTAGCGAGCAAATGCAGTCAGGGCGGGCCTACCCCAGCAGTGATCTCTACGCCCTAGCGGTGACGGCGATCGTGCTGCTGACCGGCAAAGAACCCCAGGAATTGTTTGACGATGTCAACCTCCAGTGGAATCTGCCCAACACCCTCAGCCCTGGCCTGCTTCAAGTACTACAGCGGGCGACCAGCTACCGTCCGGGCGATCGCTACCAGTCGGTGAGTGAAATGGCCCAGGCCCTGGGTGCCGCCGGTACAGTGCCCAGGCCCCCCGCCCCGCCCCCGCTACCCTCCCAGATGAGAACCGTGGCCGTGGGGCGGCCCTACCAGCCCACCCAGGTCGCGGCTCCCGCCCCTGCTCCTGTCTACCCGGTGCCGCTCCCTGTCGCCGAGTCTCCCTCCGTGTGGGAGAACCCCTGGGCGGTAGCGGTGATCGGGGGTGTCCTGGCGCTGTTGGCGGGGCTGGGCGGCTGGATGGTGGTCAGCCTGCTCAACCGGACTCCCGCCCCCACGCCAGTGCCCAGTCCCGAACTTACCCTCAACCCTACGCCGACCCCTACGCCGACGCCGACCCCCACGCCGACCCCCGAAAACAGCCCCGTTGAATACAACCAAAATCTCGTCATTGCGCCGGGCGAAAATCGCACCCTAAACGGCAGTCTGCGCAGCAACGAAACCATTAACTATCGTCTGAACGCCACCGAGGGGCAGGTGCTGATGGCGCGTATGCAAGGCGAAGGGGTGTTGCTAACGGTGCTCAATTCCCAGGGACAGCCGGTCGAACGCTCAGCCCAGCGGGTGCTGAACTGGCAAGGCACCCTACCCGCCGATGGGGAATACATTTTGCAACTGCGGCCGGTACAGGGGCTAGAGCAGAGCGATTTTCAGCTAGAAGTGAGCCTCAGTGACCTGCCTCAGCCCGAGCCCAGTGTGGAACCCCAGCCCGAGCCCACTGTGGAGCCGCCCCCCACGCCTGGGCCTGAACCGACCGCCGACCCCACGGTGATCGAGCAGCGGGTGCAGATTCCGCCTGGACAAACCAGTGTGCAGGTGTCGGGGCAGGTGAACGAGGGCCGCATTCGACGCTACATTATCAATGCCGAGGCCGGGCAGGTGTTGTCCCTCGATCTGCCCAGCGTCAGCGGGCCAGTCACCCTGGACGTACGCTACCCCAACGGTACCCCCATTCCCGATGCTGAGCGGGTGCTGTCGTGGCAGGGGCAACTGCCCACCAGCGGCGACTACAGGGTAGATGTGAGTTCGCCCCGACCCTCTAACTACGTGCTGAAGGTGACGGTGAATTAGGCGGGGGAGGTTTAAGGGTTTGGGGCAGGTTTAGGGTGCAAGGTGTACTACCAAATCCGACTCACACAGCCCCGATTCGAAACCGATACCCGCTAGGGGCATTGCAATGTAATGCTCCTACAAATCGGGGGTATACAGGCA
>JAIXUR010000024.1 GCA_027483425.1 Cyanobacteriota bacterium
CAGCGGCGTGGATGAGCGCCCCCTGGCGGATCAGGCCATTCCCTTCCAATCCCCTGCATCTCTCAGGGTGACGCTCACCTGTCCCCACGCCGGAGCGGTGACGGGTCTGGGCATTCCCCAGGGCATTACCCTGATTGTGGGGGGCGGCTACCACGGCAAATCGACCCTGCTGCGGGCGATCGAAGCTGGGGTGTACAATCACATTCCCGGCGATGGACGGCACCAGGTGGTGACTGACCCTGCGGCGGTCAAAGTCCGAGCCGAGGATGGCCGCAGCATTGCCGGGGTCGATATTTCACCGTTTATTGGCAGCCTGCCCCAGGGCAAATCGACGCAGAATTTCTCCACGCCCAACGCCAGCGGCAGTACTTCCCAGGCGGCCAACATGATCGAAGCGATCGAGGCCGGGGCCACGGCGCTGCTGGTGGATGAAGACACCTCGGCGACGAATTTTATGATTCGCGATCGCCGCATGCAGGCCCTGATCGCCAAGGACCGTGAGCCGATTACCCCCTTTATCGACAAGGTGCGGCAGCTGTACACCGACTACGGCATCTCCACGGTGCTGGTGATGGGGGGCAGCGGCGACTACTTCGACGTGGCCGACACCGTGATCGCCATGGACGAGTTTTGCCCCCAGGATGTCACCCAGCGGGCCAAGGCCATTGCGGCGGAGTACCAAACCGATCGCGATCGCGAAGGCGGGCCCTGTTTCGGCACCCTCACCCCGCGCATTATTCAGCCCGACAGCATTGACCCCAGCCAGGGTCGCCACAGCGTCAAGCTGAGGGTGCGGGATGTCGATCAGCTCCAGATTGGCACCGAGGCCATTGACCTATCGGCGGTGGAGCAGCTAGTGGAGCCGGGTCAGGTGCGGGCGATCGCCGCGGCGATCGTCTATGCCCAGCGCTACCACATGACGGCCAAGACTCCTCTGGCTGAGGCGATCGCGGCGGTCATGGCCGACCTGGAGCAGTACGGGCTAGATTGCCTCACCGATTGGCCCATGGGCGATTTAGTCAGTTTTCGGGGCCTAGAGCTGGGGGCGGCCATCAATCGACTGCGTACCCTAACAGTTAGCCATGGTTAGGCCTACCTCAACCGGCCTCTTGCACCCAACTTTCGAGCCGCAGGCGGGCAATTTTTTCAATTTCTTGCAGGGCGGTGACCTGCTCCACCGCTGGGGCGTGATCGAGCCGCTGGGCAAAGTTTTCTAGGGTAGAGGCCTTGGTGTGACCCGCCACCGCCAAAATGAATGGAAACCCAAAGGTCTCTTTGTAGCGCTGGTTGAGCCGTTGAAACTGTTCGTACTCCTCTGGGCTCAGGGTGTTGAGACCGGCTTTGCTCTGCTCGGCCACCGAGGCCTCGGCCATCGCCACCCGAGTCCCGAGGTCGGGATGAGCCCGAATCAGAGTGAGCTGATCTGCCGGTGCCATGGCTTGAACGATCGCCACCATTTTTCCATGCAGATCCGCCACCGAGGCAAACGGGCGCTGGGGCCAAACCTGGGCCGCAATGCTCGGGGTATCTTCAAAGGCCGGGCCGATCGCAGCGATAAAGTCGGCCTCGGTCATAGCGTTGATCTGGTCTAGGGTGTAGGGCATGGGTGGGCGTGAGGGTGAAGGGTGGATAGGTGAAGAGTGGATGGGTGCATGCGTAGCGTGGGTCGAGTCAAGCCCCCTGTTGGTTGATAGGGGCCATCAGCCGAGACCCACGGCCCACTACACCCCATACCAGATCGCCTCGATCGCCGCTGCCGCCGCCCCAGCCTCAGCTTCCTCCTCCAGACATTGGGTCACGTGGCCCAGCTTGCGACCGGGGCGAATGCCCTTGTTGTACCAGTAGAGGGTAGCCCCAGGCCATTGTTTCAGGATTTCTAGCTTACGATAGTGCGCCGCTTCAGACTGATCGAGCCCCAGCAGGTTCACCATCACCGCTTGGGCGCAGGTGAGATCGGTGGGGCCGAGGGGGCGATCGCCCACCGCCCGCAGCTGCTGCTCAAACTGAGATGTCTCACAGGCATCCAGCGTGTAGTGGCCCGAGTTGTGGGTGCGGGGTGCCATCTCGTTGATCAGCACCTGGTCATCCTGGGTGAGAAAGCACTCGATGCCGACAATGCCGACGAGCTGGAGCTGCTCCACCAGGGTGCGGGCGATCGTCTCCATGCGAGCAGCCACGGCGGCGCTCACCCTGGCTGGGGCAAAAACGCGCCGACAGATGTGCTCGACCTGATGGGTCTCGACGGTGGGGTAGATGGCGACGTCCCCCAGGGCCGAACGGGCGACCATGATCGCCAGCTCCTGCTTAAAGGGGACAAACTCCTCCAGCAGCACCGGAACGTGGTTGAACCGATCCCAGGCGGCGCTGAGCTGCGATCGCGCTTGGACCACGGCGGTGCCATAGCCGTCGTAGCCCAGGCGGCGGGTTTTGATCACCAGGGGGAAGCCAATCATCTCCGCCTTAGTCATCAGTTCCTCGGGACTTTCGTCGCCGTCGAGGAAGGTGTAGCGGGGGTTGGGTAGGCCAATGCGGCTAAAGAATTCCCGCTGGTGGCGTTTGTCGAGCACCAGGGCCAGGACGTCTAACCCAGGGCGAAACCGGGTGCCCTGATCGGCCAGGGTTTGCAGACCCTGGCAGTCGATAAACTCGTTCTCAAAGGTGATGACATCGCACTGGGTCGCCAGGGTGGCGGTAGCGGCCCCGTCGGCGACGGGGGCGAGGATGGCGGCTTGGGCGATCGCCACGGCGGGATCGGTCTCCTGGGGCGTCTGCACCACCAGCTCCAGGCCCAGTTTTTGCGCCGCTGGCCCCATCATCCAGGCCAGTTGACCGCCGCCAATAACGCCGATTTTGGTGATTGGGGTGCTGATGGGTTGCTCCATGGTGCTTTGCTAGCCGTGAAGATAGTATTGGCCAGATAGCTTAGGACAAGGGCCTCTGGCATAGCAAAATCTGGGACGCTATCTGGCTCGCCATCGCCACTCCAGGCGAGTTGGCTTCAGCGAGTTCTAAGAGGGTGTTTGAAAAGTCAAAGAGCGTCTCAGGCTATACCTAGGCCGTAGGCTAATGTCCTCAGAAATCAGCGTTTTTGCTGTCTCTTGGTGGCAAATCAGACCTGGGACACCCCTTTTCAAACACCCTCTAACCCAAAGTGGCGATGGCTGTACCTGCATTATCCCACGACGGTTCTTTGATCTATCGGTCATTAACCCTACCCACCCTGGCTGACGCGGCGGATTTTGAGCACGTCGGTCATTTTGCGAATTTGCACAAAGGTTTGATCGAGGTGGGCGTGGTCTTTGACGTCGAGGCCCAGATCGATGGCGGCGGTTTGGCCAGGGAAGGTCTTGACCTGGGCTTTGTGGACGTTAATTTGCAGATCCGACAGGTGCGACAGAATGTCCTTGAGGACGCCTACGCGATCGATCACCTCGATACAGACCTCCACCGGGTAGGTCTGGCGAGATCCGTTGTGATCGCCACAATTCCAACTGACGGGAATGATGCGATCGCCCGGTATGTCGGCCAGGTTGGGACAGCCCTGGCGGTGGATGGCAATGCCTCGGCTCCCCAGGGAAACGCTACCCATAATCGGCTCACCGGGCAGGGGGCTACAGCAGCCCGCAATGTGGTGCACCAAGCCCTCAATGCCCAAAATGGGGTCTTTAGAGGGGGCTACGGGACGGTGACGGTGGGGGCTGGTGACCGCCTCGGCCAAAAACTGGTCAGAGTCTTGCAGCGACGACTCGGGCGATAGGGTCTCCAGGGGCTGTTTGGCCTTAATCGCTTCTCGCAGGCGGTTGACAAACAGGTTGAGGGTGATCTCGCCGTAGCCGAGCCCCGCCAGTAGGTCGTCTACCGTCTGGTAGTTGCAGCGCTCGGCGGCCATCTGGGTGGGTTCAGACTTGAGCAGGGCCTCGAAGCCGCTGCGACCCAGCTCTTTTTCGAGCATGTCGCGGCCCCGGGCGATATTTTCGTCGCGGTGCGATCGCTTATACCACTGGCGAATGCGGTTGCGGGCGCTGGGGGTGGCCACAAAGTTCAGCCAGTCGAGGCTGGGGCGGCTGTTCTTTTGGGTGATAATTTCGACAATGTCGCCGTTTTCCAAGGGCGTGTCGAGGGTGACAATGCGGCCATTCACCTTGGCTCCGGCGCAGCGGTTGCCCACCTCGGTGTGGATCCGGTAGGCAAAGTCTACGGGGGTAGCGCCGCGACTGAGGGGAACGACATCCCCGTCAGGGGTAAAGACGTAGACGTCTTCATCAAACAGGTTGCCCTTGACGTTTTCGAGAAATTCCTGGGCATCTTTGAGGTCATTTTGCCACTCCAGCAGCTGCCGCAGCCAGGTAAACTTTTCGTCGTCGGCGCTGATGCGGGTGTTGGTCGAGGTGCCAGCTTCTTTATACTTCCAGTGGGCGGCAATGCCGTACTCGGCCACGTGGTGCATTTCTAAGGTGCGAATCTGCACTTCTATGGGCTTACCCTTGGGGCCAATCACCACGGTGTGGAGCGACTGATAGCGGTTGGGCTTGGGTAGGCCAATGTAGTCTTTGAAGCGGCCAGGTACAGGGCGAAAGGCATCGTGGGCGATCGCTAGGGCCCGGTAGCATTCGTCGTTGGTGCCGACAATTAACCGAATGGCCGCAATGTCGTAGATCTCGGTAAAGTCCTTCTGCTGCTTCTCCATTTTGCGGTAGATGCCGTACAGGTGCTTGGGCCGACTGCTGACATCCATCACCTGGATCTCGGCCTGGTGCATGCGATCGCGCAGGGTTTCGGCCACCTGTACTAGCCTTGCCTCGCGATCGGCTCGTTTTTCGGTGACGTGCCGTTGCATCTGTCGATAGGCGTCGGGCTCTAAATACTTAAACGAGAGATCTTCCAGTTCCCACTTAAAGCGCCCGATCCCCAGGCGGTTGGCCAGGGGGGCAAAGATTTCCATGGTTTCGCGGGCGATGCGGCGACGTTTCTCGTCGGTGAGGTGCTCGAGGGTGCGCATGTTGTGGAGGCGATCGGCCAACTTCACCACAATCACCCGAATATCCTGGGCCATGGCCAGGAACATGCGGCGAAAGTTTTCGGCCTGGCGCTCGGTTTTACTCTCAAAGTTAAATTTGGACAGCTTGGTGACCCCTTCTACCAACTGCCGCACCTCTTCGCCAAAATGGTTCTCCAGTTCTTCGGGGGTGACGTCGGTGTCTTCGACAATGTCGTGGAGAAAGCCGGAGGCAATCATGGCGCTGTCACCGCCCAGGTCGCGCAGCAGCCCGGCGACGGCAATGGGGTGGCAGATGTAGGGCTCGCCCGAGGCCCGGTACTGGCCCTTGTGCAGGGTGTAGGCAAACTCAAAGGCCTGGCACACCAGTAGGTTGTTCGATTTATCCTCTGGGTCGTGGGCCTGGTCATCGACACCGCTCTCATGGTGGGCTAGCACACAGGTTTGCAGCCAACTGGGCAGGGCGCAGTCATTGGGAAGGGGGGGATGAACCGTTGCAGTCATAGGATGCCAGAGACCTACCAGGGAAATGGGGTTGAGAACAGCACGCCGGGAGCAGGAACGACTATCTGAACACTGTATGCAGGTTTATAGGAAATCTGGACAGAAACTACAGGCAGTCATCGTTCTTAAAACGATGGATTCCTGCCAGGTATGCCTGCAAAGTAGTTGAGGATAGCCGACAGATGAATACGATACGGTATTCAAAATCCTCGCAAAACTCGTACACCTGTTCTGCTTTGAGGATTTTGTCATGGTGCTGCGATGACGCCGCACGGTTGGATAGAAATAACCTACACCATAACTCCGAATAACCTGACATTTCGAGGCCACGGCGCAATAAATGCTTATGGCTGGTTTCAAGTTCAGGGGTAGTTATGTATTAACCTTAACATTTAGCCCCCTAGGAAAGAATTGATAGTTTATCGCTAGCGGTCGTAAAAACGCAATCAGGCCGATCCGATATCGGCTTTGGGGTATCGGATCGGGGGCGATCTAGTCCATTAAAACTATCTATGCAATCGATGCAAAATGACCTGGAAACCCTGCGATCGCACCTCCAAGCCCTGGCGGCCCTAGCGGGTGCCCCCAACCCCGACGGTCGCTCCCTCCAGGGATCATTTTTGCTGGCTCAGCAGCACTTTCAGCAGCGGATTCTACCCCTGGGTGACTCTTACCCCGCCGTGCAGCCGATGCTGACCGAGCTGAACCGGGGCTTTCGGCTGCTGGCCATGGATGTAGCTTTTTTGCAGGCGGCCCGCCAATCCCAGA
>JAIXUR010000328.1 GCA_027483425.1 Cyanobacteriota bacterium
GCGATTGGCTCCTGGGATTATTACAAAATTTGCAATATTTGTTGACATTACGTTACAGTCATGTCAACGAAATATTCTGGAGAACCCGGCTATGGCCACTGGCGGATACACCACAGAAGATGGCGGGCGACTCAACATCTACGCCATTGAGCCCAAGGTTTATGTTGACGACAGCCAGCAGTTTGGCTTCAACGAGTACGCCGAGAAATTGAATGGTCGCCTGGCCATGATTGGGTTTGTATCGGCTGTGTTGTTTGAAGCGGTCACCGGCCACGGCATTGTCACCTGGCTTGTCAATCTGTAGATGATGGCGACGGCGGTGCCATGGCCCTGCCATTAAGCGGCTTAATTGTATTCATTCAATAAAGTCATCGTTCTCAGACCCACGACTCCAAAAATCCATGTTACGTTAAGTAACAAGAGATTGATTTCTGCCCCTCTATACACACGGGAAACATTTGTCATGGAAAGCAACGACAACAAGTTTGGTTTTGTATCCTTCGCTGAAACCTGGAACGGTCGTCTGGCTATGCTGGGCTTCGTGATTGGTGTCGCTACCGAATTTCTAACCGGTCAGGGCATTCTGACTCAGATTGGCCTGATGTAGATTGACCATCGGCTGCCAGCTGATATATGAGCTGCTAAAAAGGGGGGAGTGAACCATTCACTCCCCCCTTTTTGTATCTACTACAGCAGCGTCTAAGCGATCGACAGCGATCGACTACATTATGCGGGTCAGCGCTGCTATTTTTGACAGCTTAGGGGTATCGAGCCCCTCTAGATCGCTGAGGCTGAGCCAGCCTTCTTTAACCAGGTCAGCAAACACAAACAGGAGGGCCGCTTCTCGATCGTCGTATTTGCCATCGAGTTCATGGCGGCGAGCGCTGAGAAAATCATGCAGATGCCAAACATCCTCGGTACCAGCGACCGTACTGGCGCGATCGCGCACCACCTCCACCAAGGCTTGGATTTCTCGTCTATAGGCCTTGTCAAAGGCGGCCTTGGCTATGGACTGCTCCTGATCTGTCCACTGGAGTTCACTAGTCTGCGTCATTTAGTATTTTGAAAAAAGAGGATAGAAAACTACGACAGATTGCTCCCTAGAGCATTACGACGCCCTACCGCAGTCTTCAAAACAATGGAGACTGCGTAAACGCCATAGAGCTAACCCTCAACGGTGATCAGCCCTTGGCCCTAGGAACCTGGCTCATGTACATATATCTATATTAAGGATGTATTACATTTTTTTGCAACCTCTCATAAATCAAAAAGCGCCCCCAATCGAGGGCGCTTTTGAGGTTGAACTGATTACGGCAATCCTCAATCCTTAGCGCGAGAGGTTCAAGAGTTCCTTCGGTGAGGCGAGCAGATCGATGGCAACAAAGAAAATCTTGCCATCGGGGTTGAGCAAAAAGCGCCAGGAAATATTCATGCCAACCCCAGCTCCAAACCAGGGCGTTTGCACTTTGCCAGTCACCTTGATCTGGGTAAAGCCATCATCGGCGGGCTCAGCCACACCCCGTTCTGGAATTAAGGTGAGGTTTTGGCAATCTTCTTGGAAGAACCGCAGCACATTGGCCTTGCCCACAATCGGACGTTGAAACGGTGGCTGCAGCGCTCCATCGGGGGTAAACAGCTCAATCAACGCATCGAAATCGTTGGCGTTGAGGTTGTCCATGTAGGAGAGCACCGTGGGGTTTGTGACGCCCTCAATGGTGACCTGACGGCGCTGAGCGGTGTCTTGGGGAAGCACTATGGGCTCGGCCACGCGGGTGTAAGACCCCATCTGTTTGGGGTCAAAACCCATGTCGACGACAGAATTGCGCAGCACGGTAATTTGCTGGCCAGACTCTAGGTTACGGATCGATTGCAGCACGGCCGAGGCATTGGCCGACAGCTTGTACCCTTCGGGAATGGGGGCAACGAAGCCTTCCTCCATCCATTGCCCAAGCTTGTACCAGAACCCCAGCTTGATGTTAGGCGACCAAGTAGAGTAGGTACGGCCAATGGGGGTGTCGGCCCGGTTGGCCAGGTCACACATGACCTGAGACTGCGCTGGGAACGACATGGCTCGAATGTCGTTCATGGTGGCCTCGGCAAACTGCATGCTGGCGGCTCCTGGTGCCGCGATGGTGATGCCTTTACCCATCTCTAGGTAGGCAAACCAGATCAGCGCCAGCTGATCTTCGGCATTGAGTTGAGTAAAGCGAGCAATGGTGGCAGGGACGGCGTCCGCAGTGAGGGTACTGGGGAAAATATTCCGGGCTGAATCGAGTGTGAAGGGCATAGATGACTTCCTTTGGGAGTTTTTAAGAGCGTGGCAATAAGATCGAGGCGTTTCTTTTGTGATCAAAGCTTGACTATGTCAAGATTCAGTTTAAGCAAGAACGGGATCGGTTGCCAAAAAAAAATAGACGGGCGATCGCACCAAAAATCTCCTTATTTTGAGCCCATATGGGGAGGGGAGGGATAGGGACAGTGGGGAGGCCACCGCTGTCGAGAAGCTCGGAATCGATCCCAACGGCTGTCTAGGGCTACGGGGGATGAGGGTATGGAGCCGCCGTTTGGCCCTACCCTGGGCCTCGATCTATGCAAACGATGTCATCTAGCGCTGTGATTTAGGCGCAAACTCCCTAGAATGGGAATAGTCCACCTAATTATTTTGGCAGGCACACCCTATGGCAACCCTTGCACTTACTGCCCCCAACGTCGAGCAGGTTCTAGACGAGCTGCGCCCCTACCTACTCGCTGACGGCGGCAACGTAGAGCTAGTCGAAATCGACGGCCCCGTGGTCAAGCTCCGCCTCCAGGGGGCCTGCGGCTCTTGCCCCAGCTCCGCCATGACCCTGCGCATGGGCATTGAGCGGCGGCTGCGGGAGTTTATTCCTGAAATCGCTGAGATTGAACAGGTCTTTTAAGAAGATACCCCCAGGTAGGGGCGCAGCGCCTGCGCCCTTCAGAAGCAGCAAAATTCCTCAGTCACCTACCCGTCGCCCTCCCCCAGGCGTTCTGCATTTGCTGATATCCTGTTCTATTGGCGCGGGTTGACCCCGCTGCCTCAGGGCCAGATTGGAGAAAATTGCTGTGCTGGATCTAAAGCAAATACGAGAACAGCCGGAGCGGGTGCAGGCCGCTTTGGGGAAGCGGGGTGAGTATGACCTAGCGCCCCTGATTGAGCTTGATCAGCAGCAGCGCCAGCTAGAGACGGTGCGATCGCAGCTCCAGGCCCGTAGCAACGAAATCGGTAAGCAGGTGGGTCAAACCATCAAGGCTGGGGCCGCCCCCAATGGGCCAGAAATTACCGCTCTCAAGGCCGAGGGCAACCAGGTGAAGGCCGAGCTGCAAACCCTAGAGCCCCAGGAGCGGGAGATCAAAGCGCAAATCGACGAGATTTTGCTGGCCCTGCCCAACCTGCCCAGCGACTCGACCCCGGTCGGGGCCAATGAAACCGAAAATGTAGAGGTGCGTCGCTGGGGTGACGAGTATCTGCCGCAGCAACCCACCAAACCCCACTGGGAAATCGGCGAAACCCTGGGCATTCTCGACTTTAAGCGAGCCGCCGAAAAGATCGCCCAAAGCCGCTTTGTGGTGCTGATGGGGGCCGGGGCGGCCCTGGAGCGGGCGTTGATTTCCTTTATGCTCGATCGCCATACTAAGGCGGGCTATGTTGAAGTCATTCCCCCGTTCTTGGTCAATTCTGCGGCGCTGACCGCGGCGGGCCAGTTGCCCAAGTTTGCCGAAGAAAGCTTTCAGTGCCGTAACGATGACCTGTGGCTCACCCCCACCGCCGAGGTGCCCCTCACCAACCTGCACCGCGACGAAATTCTCACCGCCGACCAGCTCCCGATCCGCTACTGTGCCTACACCCCCTGCTTTCGCCGGGAGGCCGGCAGCTACGGCAAAGATACTCGGGGCCTGATTCGCCTCCACCAGTTCCACAAGGTGGAAATGTACAAGTTCGTCCACCCCGACACCTCCTTCGATGAGCTAGAGGCTCTGGTCAACGATGCCGAAGACATTCTGCAACAGCTTAAACTACCCTACCGGGTGCTGGCCCTATGCACCGGCGACCTGGGCTTCGCGAGCTGCAAAACCTACGACCTAGAGGTGTGGATGCCCTCCTCTGAAACCTATCGGGAGATCTCCAGCTGCTCAAACTGTCTCGACTTCCAGGCCCGCCGCGCCAATGTGCGGTTTAAATCCGCCGGTCAAAAGGGCACTCAGTACCTGCACACCCTCAACGGGTCGGGGCTGGCCATTGGCCGCACCATGGCCGCCATTCTCGAAAACTACCAGGAAGCCAATGGGGCGGTGCGCGTACCGGAGGTGCTGCAACCCTACCTGGGTCGCGAGTACCTGTAGCCCGCTGCGCCCTCGTTGGGTGGACCGATTCTCCCCGGCACCCGTTTCAAGAACTGCAACCCCCGTGCCACAATTAGCCCAATCCCTTACGTTAGGAACAGGGCAGCCCGGTGGACCCGTCTTCCCTCAGTGAGCAAAACCTAGCCCAGCCCGAGGGGGCATCAACCCCACGGCAGTTGCACAGCATTAAAGCCCAGCTTGACCTGGTGCTGCTGGCCCTAGAAGCCTTGACGGGCCTAGGGTCTGATGCCATGCTGGCGGCGGCTGAGGGGTTGGGGGTATCGGACTTGCTGAGCGATCGCGTTAATCTCTGGCGGCTGCGGCAGGCCAGCCCCCTGCGCAAAGGTCAAGGCCGCAAAAAGCTGGACATTGACGAAGGTCGAGCGTTGGTGCTGGTGTGCTGTCAGTTGGCGATCGCCCATCGCGACACCATCCGCCAGGCCGTGGCGCGGTTGGAAACGACCCTAGCCCAGGGTCAGGCACCCCACCGGGCCGCTCAACTGGGCGACTACCTAGACGCCTTTAGCAACGCCTACCAAGACCGCATGGAAGCCGACCAAACCGCCACCACCGACGAACTTACCACCCTGGGCCTAAAGCTGCTGGTCGATCTGCTGTTTTACAGTGGCGCGGGGGGCAGCCGCAAGCTGTGGGTGGCGTTGCTGGATCGGGCGGGGGAGTAGGCCATTTGGGATTTTGGATTTTAGAGTTTGGATTTTGGGTTGGACGATTTAGCTGAGAGTTATGGCCGCGATCGCCTCTGTCACCTCCTACGAATATGCTGCGGGCACCTGTACCCTGCGGCTGGTGGGGCAGCTGTCGCCCTTGAGCCAGGTGACGGGTCGGCCGGTACTGGGGCGATCGCGCTTTTACCTCCAGGTTCACCAGGAGGATGTCGCCGATGCCCCTGAGGCGGGCCTCCTGGTGGAGGCGAGTGGGCGAGAACCCCAGTTTTCTGCCCTGAACGATCTGGTGCAGACCTACGTGCAGAGCCATCTCAGCGCCCACACCCTGGGCTCGGGAAGCACCATGTTTCGGGGGGAGATCTCGCTGCAGCCAGTGGGGCTCACTCGCCATCGCCTCACCCTGCCTGCGCCGCCAGCCCCACCCAGGGTTGTGGATCTCTCCACCCTACAATTGGCTGACCTGGCCGATGCCCTAGAGCAGGCCGATGCCGCCCTTCAGGTCATCCCCGATGATACGATCCCCAAAGCCCGCTCGGCCCGCCCCAGGCTGCCCCTGTGGCTGGGGTCTGTAGCGGCGGTGGGGATTGCCGCGCTGCTGGGCAATCAACTCCTGACCACAGCCCCTAGCTCAGTCGTGCTCTCCCCTAGCGACTCTCCATCGGCTAACGGGTCACCGGCCCAATCACCGGCCCAATCACCGGTCCAGACTCCCTCCGGTAACCAACCGTCGACCCAGGCAGAACGTGCCGCTGACTCTGCCCTTGAGTCCGCTGGGCCCACGGCTGTAGGGGAAGCTACCCCTACGGCCCCTGGGCCGCCCTCGGCGCGATCGGCTGAAGGCGGCGCACCTAAAACAGCTCCCCCGGCGGCGGCCCCGCCAGCGCCCAGTCCGGCTCCGCCCGGCCCCGCCTATCCGCCCCAGGCCGACGCGCAGGTAACCCGCCCCGATGCAGATAGCCCGCTAGAACAGGCCCCGGCGGTAGCTGGAGCCGAGGCCCGACAGGCTCCCGGCAGTTCGGCTCCCGGCAGTTCGGCTCCCGAAAGCCCTGAGGCGTTTGCCACGGGGCCGAGCGTGGCCGCCACCAGCTCCGCCGGGCTTGACTCCGATTGGGCCGCTGGTTTGGCCCGTGCCCTGGAGCCCCAGTGGCGGCCTCCCGCTGATCTCAGCGACCCGCTGCGCTACAGCCTGACCCTGGCCCCCGATGGAACCGTGGTGGCTCTGGTGCCTTTAAACGAGATTTCGGCCACCTACCAAACCACGCCTACCCTGCCCCAGCCCGGCACGATCATTCCTGGGGTGGCGGGGGAGAGCACGGTCACGGTGGAGGTGCAGTTTTTGCCTACCGGAGCGGTCGTGGTCGTACCGCCTGGAGGCTCTGCACCCTAGGGCTGTTCTGAACCCTGGCTCTGGCGCTTGGCCTTACGCATGCGGAGGGTCGACATGGCTTTGTCGACGGGGAACCCCACAACGGGAATGACCTGGTGCTTGCGATCGCGCTCCATCTGGCTCAGCTCCGTATAGTCGAGCCAGTGGATGCAGTCTACCGGGCAGGTATCGATCGCCTCTTGAATGATGTCGTCTGAGTCGCCATCCTGACGGTAGACGCGCGATCGGCCGTAGTCGGGCTCAATGTAAAAGGTATTGCGGGCAACGTGGGCGCAGTGCTTACAGCCAATGCAGGTAATCTCATCCACGTAGACGCCCTTTTGGCGCAGCTGACCACCCAGCTCTGGCTCGTAGCCGGTGCGATCGTCGGCCTGGCGTAGCTGACCGCCAAGCTCTGGTTCTAAGCCCGTCGCTGAAACGTCTGACTGAGCATCCAAATTTGCCATAGCGCTACGCCACTCTGGTGAACAGAACCCAAAAGCTAGATCAATCTAGATCCATACAAAGGAAGGGGCCAACTAGCCCCTTCCCAGACGTCAATCAATTAACGCTTAGCCATTCCAGCGTTGTACCACTAGCCGCACAGAGCCATCTGCCTGCACCTGCTCCTCCGTCAGCTGGAAACCCTGGCGGGTTGTTTCTGTCATCACGGTGTTGTAGGCGTACCGCTGAGTGACCTGACGGAGAAAACCATCTACCGTGAGGGGTTGTTGCCAGTACTGGAGATCGGCGACTAGCTCGTAGTCGCTGGTGTCAGGGTTGAGGCGAAAACCAATGTCGTAGCCATTGGCTTGGGCGATCACCACTTCAGCGGTCTGGGTCTGCCCTTGATAGCCCCGCACATCACAGGGGCCAGCTTGCCAATCGGCGCCCAGATCGCTTAAGGCCAACTTAAGGGAATCCAGATTGCGGATTTTAGTTGTGATTTGGCTAAAGTGTGACATTTTTTTGCGGGTGGTATAAGGACAAAAAATCTAAAAAACTTACCACTGGCTGTAGGTGGTTTGGGCGGCTACGGCTTCAGCTGACGTTTGCCGGTTATTCTGAGCAAAGTACTCAGAGGTATTTTGCTGAGCTACCACGGTACCAAGCTGGGCCTCAATGGCCGCCGTTACCTCAGCACAGGAGGCTCCTACGATGCCAGTCACCGTTTCTTTGACCCGCCCATCGGGGTAGATAATGAACTCTAAGGTTTCCATGGTTGCTCAGCCTCTAGAAATGCGGAATGATATCGGCAGGTTCAGCCTATCAATCCGATTGAATAGCCTTTTGGGGCGGCAATGCCTGCGGCATTACCCTATTGATCGTAACCAAGCATCGGCAACATAACTCGCTACCGTTCATTACGAAAGTCAATGTATCGCATTGATTCCGTGAGTGCGAACACCTATTAGGTGTAGTGTCGCGTAACTTTCCAGGCGCGTCAAGGCAATTTTTATTACATATCGCAGCGCTTTTCAGCCGGTTCAACCAGTTCAAGGCCCTTTCAGCCGCAGATGGCGTCAAAAAGCATTAAGAAAGATAAAGGACGGTGACCCATCTGGGCTGCTAAACCTCAAGACGTTTGCCTCTCCGATTCAGCTCTAGCCCCAGGTCTCAGGCATGATGCCCTACCTTCAACCCCTTAAGCGCGCCTTTGAGCAGCAGGCTGACCCGGCCCAGGCCCGGCCCATGGCCGCGTACATGCGGCATCAGTTTGAGTTTCTCGGTATCAAAGGGCCGGTGCAAAAAGCCCTAGTTAAAGCGTTTGTGGCGGAGTATGGCCAACCCGATCCAGCCCAGCTAGAGGCCGTGGTGCGCGAACTCTGGAGCTGGCCCGCACGAGAGTACCACTATGTCGCCCTGATGGTTTTAGATCACCAGCAAAAGCAGCTCACCCTCGACGCCGTTCCCCTGCTGGAGGATCTCGTTACCACCCAATCTTGGTGGGATACGGTGGATTCTATCGCTAGCCACAACGTTGGTAAGCTGCTGATGCAGCATCCGTCTGGTCGAGAGGCGGTGATTGGTTCCTGGCGCGGGTCGGCGAATATCTGGCTGCGTCGCACTACGCTCTTGTTTCAGCTGAGCTACAAGGCTCAAACCGACGCAGCGCTGCTGTTTTCGCTGGTCGAGCAGAACCAAGACTCCAAAGAATTCTTCATTCAAAAGGCAATCGGCTGGGCCCTACGGGAGTATTCCAAGGTTGCCCCAGAGTCGGTTCAGGGGTTTGTGTCTACGGCGTCGCTGGCTCCCCTGAGCCAGCGAGAAGCCCTCAAGTGGCTGAAGGCAAAGGGAACGTTACCTTCCAGTTGATCAAGCTACTGCTGTGGTGAGGGCTTTCAATATTTGAAGGGTCATGGCTAGGCCGCTATCTTGATCCAAAATAAATTCTTTTGAGCGGGCATAGCGAGGGGCACCCTGGCGCAGTAGCTTTAAGAACACAAAACTACGGCCATTGGTCACCATGCCATAGAGGGGCAAGGTTGCCTGACAAGGTTGGTATGGCGATCGCAGAGGTCTAGCGGGGACTATGGCCGAGACAGAGACGCTGGCGCTAGTCCCCTGGGATCTGCGTCGCCCGTTACTCTAGCCGCACCGTTTTGGTCATAATCACCATCCATTGGGCGGCGATCGCCTCTCCCGCTGCAATGCGATACTCGGCCACGACCTCCCCCAGGGGCGGCGGCAGGTCAGCGAAGGCTTGGGGCTTTGGACGTTGTAGGGCAGTTGTCATAACAAGATTGCACCAGAGGCTCTGGCTAGCCGCAGTGGTGCAGACTACCAAATCAGAGGGTGTTTGAAAAAAGTTCTCCCAGGTCTGATTTGCTACCAAGAGACAGCAAAACGCTGAATTTTGAGGGCATTAGCCTGAGCGAAGGGCAGAGAGACGGGGTGCGATCGCAACCCATAGCGGAGCGAAGTTATACTGAATTTATCAGCCTAATCACCCCTATAGGGGCGTATGGGCTGACGTATTTCCACCTATACACCCCAGGCGAGTGTATAGGCTGATGCATTTCTACCTATCCGCCCGTATCGGGTAGTTAGGTGGAATGGTTCCCTCTAATCAAGAGTTCGACGGCTGACGCTAACTTTAGGTAAGACGGGAGCATAAGAAC
>JAIXUR010000246.1 GCA_027483425.1 Cyanobacteriota bacterium
AGGCCAGGCACCCAAGAAGAAGTGCAGGCTGCGGCTGTTGTTGAAGCTGGCGTATTGGAGGATCAACCGACCGAAGTAGCCGTGGGCTGCAACGATGTTGTAGGTCTCTTCTTCTTGGCCAAACTTGTAGCCGTAGTTCTGAGACTCGGTCTCGGTGGTTTCACGCACCAGAGACGAGGTCACCAACGAACCGTGCATGGCGGAGAACAGGGAGCCACCGAACACACCAGCCACACCCAACATGTGGAAGGGGTGCATCAGAATGTTGTGCTCAGCCTGGAACACCAGCATGAAGTTGAAGGTACCGGAGATACCCAAGGGCATGCCATCCGAGAAGGAGCCTTGGCCCAGGGGATAGATCAGAAACACAGCGGTGGCCGCAGAGACGGGGGCGCTGTAAGCCACGCAGATCCAAGGACGCATGCCGAGGCGGTAGCTCAGTTCCCACTGACGACCCATGTAGCAGAAGACGCCGATGAGGAAGTGGAAAATAATCAGCTGGTAAGGACCACCGTTGTACAGCCACTCATCGAGGGAAGCCGCTTCCCAGATGGGGTAGAAGTGCAGGCCGATGGCGTTAGAAGAAGGAACAACCGCACCGGAGATGATGTTGTTGCCGTACATCAGGGAGCCAGCGACGGGCTCACGGATGCCGTCGATATCAACCGCAGGAGCAGCGATAAAGGCGATCACGAAGCAAACGGTTGCGGTTAGCAGGGTGGGGATCATCAGAACGCCGAACCAGCCCACATAGAGGCGGTTCTCGGTGCTGGTAATCCACTGACAAAACCGCTCCCATGCTCCCGCATTTTCGCGGGCACGAAGGGTAGTAGTCATAGTAAAAGTGCCAATGAATAACAGGGATGATGGATGAATAAAACTACTCATCCCCATGCAGTGTAAAGTTTCTCTTGGGCAGAGAAAATCGCGAGCAAAGAAAGTTTATTTCGTTGTACAAAAGTAAATAGATTAGCCCGGTGGCCAGCCCAGGCTGCGGCCCCCCAGCAGGTGCAGGTGCAGGTGGTAAACCGTCTGGCCGCCGTCATGGCCGGTATTGATGACCACCCGATAGCCTTTCTCCGCGAGGCCAGCTTGATCGGCAATCTCCTTAACAGTTAGCAATAAATGCCCCAAGAGTTCTTTGTCGTTGGGGGTGGCGTCAGAGAGTTTGGGAATTGGCTGCTTAGGAATCACCAGAATGTGGGTCGGGGCCTGGGGGTTAACGTCGGTGAAGGCCAGACACAGATCATCCTCATAGACCACGTTAGCCGGAATCTCTTTGCGGATAATTTTGCCAAAGATGGTGTCGCCACTCATGGGAAAACTTGCCCTATAAAGACGTTGCTATTGTCCCATTAATCGCCGGGGTACTGGGCTAAGCGCGATCGCAAAAGATGGCTGGGAAAGTGGGTGCCCCCCGCAGGGCGTAGAGCCTGCGCTCTGGCGGAGGAATCAAAATACTCCTCGCACCGGATCTGAAGGCCCATCATCGGGGCCACCATCAGGGCCAAAATAGCGGGGGACAAAGCTGCCGTGCAGGCCGTAGGGCACATGGTGGGGCAGCTTGAGCCGAGCCACAGGGCCAGCGGTAATGTCTTTACCCTCTAAAATCACCAGGTCAGAGCAGCGGCGCTCGGCATTGTACATCAGCACCAGCACCCAGCCATCGTCCTCGCCTTGGCCCTGGGGGCGGGGCACAAACAGAGGCTCGCCCATGAACCCGCGCGGGGCTGCGCTCCACAGGTCGGTGTTGCCGGTGTGGGTGTCGAGCTTGAGGAGGGCCTGGAGGGGAGCATTGCCCTCGGGGGCGTGGGCGGTGCCAATAAAGAGATGACGGTAGGGTCGCCCCACCACGTTAGGGTGCAGGGTGGGAAACTCGACGCAGCGGGTGAGCAGCTTGGTGATCGCGGCTGTGCCTGCGTCGATATCGAGACTAAAGCGCCACAGCTGCCCGGCGGGAACACGGTCGAAGTCCACCTCGCGAAAATCGCGGCTGCCCTCCAGGGAGGGGAAGCTGTCGTAGCAGATCGAGTCGACTACCACATGACCGTCTTGCTCAAAGGCATTGGCGTGGTGAAACACAAAGCAGGGGTCGGTCTCGATCACCTGCATGGGGTCGCCATTGCGGGGAATGATCAGAATTTTGGTGGGCTGCTTGGGGTCATAGCGAATGCATTCTGCGGCCCCCTTGAACCCCAGCAAAAAAGGCAGTGGCCCAAAGCTGACTGGATTTTGGAAAAAGATGGCGTAGTTGGGGGTGAGGGCAAAGTCGTGGATAAAGGCAAAGCCAGGAATGGTGTGGCTGTGCTGACTGAGGGCATTGCCCTGGAGATCTAGCTCGTAGAGGGTGATGGTGCTAGAAAGTCCAGCTTTAACCGAGAAGCCGACTAGCCGCTGCTCGCCGTGGTGTCCGGGGTCGATGCGAGGGTGGGCGGTGAAGGATCCGCCAGGAGTAATCAGCCCATTCAGGTAGTCCAGGCCGAGGGTCTCTAGGGTAGACGGATCGAGGCGGTGGGGTTCGGCGGCCTCCCACAGGGCCAGCAGTTTATCGGCCCAGTAGACAATGTGGGTGTTGGCAATATTCTTGAGTTTGAGGTCAAACAGGTTGGCTAAGGGGCCGCCGGGCTTTTGGGTGCCAAAGACGCCGCGATAGAGGGGCTTTTGGGCCTGCTGCTCGGCCACATAGCCCGCTGTACGCACAAAGCGATTGCGAAAGTAGGCCTGCCCATCCCGCAGGGCGATGCTGCTGATCATGCCGTCGCCATCAAAGGGGTGCTTGACAGGGTGACCGTGGGTATCGAGTAGGCCGGGGCCATTGCGAAACAGGGTGCCTTCCAGCTCTGGGGGGATGCTGCCCTCCAGGTCGGTGACCCAGTAGCTGTGCTCGTTGGGCTGGGAGCGAAAACCGCTGCTCCAGTCATCTCGGGAGTAGGTGGCGGCGGTGGGACGGGGTTGAGTGGCAGTCATGGTAGTGGGGTGCGGGTGGGTGCCCGGTGGCGTGAGCCCCCGGATTTGGGCAAAAATCAATCGAGGTCGCCGACGGGGACGGGATGTTCGGTGATAGTGGGGGCGAAGAGCGTCGTGGATACCGTCGCCATTTCGGCGGGGGGCAGCGGCGCTGATTCGTAGTCTTCAGCCCCCTGGGAGGAGGAGGTGGGCAGCAAAAACAGCAGGGGTAGGGGCAACAGGGTAGTGAGGTTGGTAATCAGCACCAGCTGCCACAGATGGTCAAAGTTGGTTTCGGTGACGCCGAGCCACTGGGTCAGCACCGCCCCCATTTCGTGGGAGAGCAGCCCGGCCAGATTGACGACCGACATCAGCAGGGCAAACAGGGTGGCCTCTACGCCGGGGGGGCAGAGGCGGGCCGACAGCACCAGCACCGGCATGAAGGCAATTTCGCCCATGACGGTGAGCACCAGGCTATCGCCCAGGCTAAACCACTCGTCGCCAATGCCCAGACTCCGGTTGACGTGGGTGACCAACAGCAGCATGGTCATGCCTAGCCCGCTAGAGAGCACCGTGGACCAGGCAAAAATGGTGCGAAAGGGCACGGTGCGCAAAAAACGCTGAAATACCCAAATGCCCAGCAGGGCCGCCAGGCTAGTCACCAGCCGCACCCGACCCAAAAACTCGGGCTGAAAGCCCAGATCGTTGGTGGTAAAGAAAAAGAAGGCGGCATCGGCGGTGGGGGTGGCCTGCCAAAGAAAGAGAAATAGCGCTGGCATCCAGATCGCCCGCTGGCGAAGGGCTTGCCAAAGCTGCTTGACCTGGGTATTGACGACCACCCAGCTGGGGGACTCGATCGGGTCTTCGGCAATGAGCACCGCCACTAGGGACACAATCAGTGGAAAGGTGGCGGTAATGCCGAATATGGTACGGGTGCTGACGTGCTGTAGCAGCGCCCCGCCCAGGTAGGCGGTGAGAACGCCGCCCACCGCCGAGGTGCCCCAGGCCAAGGATTGCAGCGTGCCAGCGTTGCCCAAGGACTCGCCCCTGGCCCGCTCGACCACCAACGAATCGACAATCACATCGCTGACGGCTACGGAGAGGGAGCTGAGGGTAATGGCGGCGATCGCCCCCCAACTCGACTGCACCACCGTCGCCAGGGCCAGCCAGGCCCCGGCCCCCAGCAGGCCCGAAAGAATGAGATAGGGCCGCCGCCGGTAGCCAAAAATTGGCAACCCATCGGACAGCAGACCAAACAGGGGCTTGATCGTCCAGGGCAGCGTCGCAATACCCGTGAAGGCCGCCACCGCCGCTGGGGTGAGGCCCAGGTCATCCTTCAAAAAAAAGCTGACCGCCAGCCGCGCCAGGCCCAAAATGCCCTGGACAAAGTACACCAGCAAAATGGCCGCGAGTTCTGAGGTCAGGGGCTGGCCAAGCAGAATCCGAGTCTCGACAAAACCTTTGATGCCGCTGGAGGAGGAGGGGGAAGAAACCGTCATGCCGTAGTGTATTGCCTCGTGGCGTCTTGCGGGGGCCGTTGCCTGGGGGAGTAGGTGTCCTGGAGAAGTGCCCTGGGAATTTGTTAAGAAATGTCAATGGCTTTCCCATCATAACCCGCTGGCTGAGGAAGGGAAGGGCTAGGGCTTTTCCAGGGGAATTCGGATCCTGATTTCGAGATCTGAGCTAGGCCAGGTCGTTTACAGGTCGTTGATCAGACGTTCTCTGGCTTTTCAAACACCCCTGTACCCCGCTGGGTGGGGCGATGTTGCCTGGGAGGCCGGAGGGTAATGAGCAAAATTACTTAGGAGTTTGGCCCTGTTGGCATCATTTCGGAATGGGTGAAAGGGCAACTATTTGGCAGAATCCCGCTGTTTTAAGCTGATATAGCCCCTGGGGCAGGCTGAGGTTTTGCCATTGACTCCCCTGACGAATGCTGCAATAGTTGAGCGTAATTCTTGGCTACTCACCAAATCTGGGTTAATCAACGGGTTTTGCGATATAGCGCACTCCTGTTTTCCCTATGGATTTGGTATGTTTGCCTAGCCTTTAGTTCTTTGCCTCCCCCGCCAAACGATGCAGTATTCAGCCAAGCTTCTTGTTGCCGCACTGTTTGCCCTTAGTCCCGCCATCCATCCTGACGTGAGGGCCTTCGCCCTGGCGCAGGTGGCGCAGGTGACGCAAACCCCTGTGTTTTCCTTGCCCGAAACAGTGCCGTCTGGAACGACCCTATCGGTGCAAAGTTCTCCTAACCTGGGGGTCGCCGTCCAGGCTCTGCAGCAAGACTTTGAGGCCGCCTACGAGGGCACAACGGTCGGCGTTGAGATCGCCAGCAGCGACGATGCCCTCAAGGCGTTGGTCGATGATGAAGCTGATCTGGCGGCCATCGGTCGTCCCTTAACCAAGGCAGAGCAGGCAGAAGGTCTGACCACGGTGCCCCTAGAGCGGGCCAAGATCGCCGTGATTATTGGCCCCGACAACCCCTTCACTGGCAACCTGACCTTTGCTCAATTTGCGGCCATCTTTCGGGGCGAAATTACCGATTGGTCTCAGGTGGGTGGCCCGCCGGGCCCCATTCGCTTTGTCGATCGGCCTGAGATCAGCGATACCCGGCGATCGCTGAGCCAGTACGATGTGTTTCGTACTGCCCCCTTTGAAACTGGGGCTACCGCTGACCCCGTGGCTGAAGACGATACGGCGGTGGTGATTCAGGCCCTGGGCCGCGACGGCATTAGCTATGCGATCGCCCCCCACGTGCTCGATCAGCCTGGGGTGAAAATTGTGCCCATGCACCAGACCCTGCCCGATGATCCCCGGTATCCCTATTCTCAGCCCCGCTATTTTGTCTATAAGGGTGAGCCTAGCCCGGCGGTGGCCGCCTTCTTGGGCTACGCCACGGCACCGGCCGGTCTAGCGGTGATAGCGGCGGCCAACGGTGCTGAAGTGGAGGCCATTGCTGATGCGATCGCGTCCCCATCTCCCACCCCCACTGCGACGCCAGGAGCGGCTGCGACACCAGGGGCGACGGCGACCCCCGTTCCAGCCGTGCCCGTTGACCCTGCCGTGGCCCCTGCCCCTGCTGAAACGGGCGCTCGCGGTGGCTTTGCCTGGTGGTGGCTACTGCCTCTGGCGGCTCTGTTGGGGGGCCTGGGCTGGCTATTGACACGGGGTAGAGGGGCGGCTCCGATCGCCGCTGCCCCAATCGCCCCGCCGCCGCCCATTGAGCCTCCCGTGGCCCCGCCGGTAGCTGTGACCCCGCCAGCGGTAGTTCCCCCGGTCGTGCCGCCGGTTGTGATGGAGCCGCCGGTTGCCGAGGTCATTCCGGAACCCGTTGTTGTCCCCCCAGAGCCAGAAATTATTACCGTAGATGAGGTTTCCCCTCCGGTTGCGCCGGTGGTTGAACCGCCGCCGGTTCCTCTGCCCGCGATCGCCATGGGTCTCGGGGCCGCTGGCTTGGCTGCTGGGGTGGCCGCATCCCTGGCCAGCACGGAAGATCAAACCGCTGTGGAAGCCAGTAAATTCAACGTCGTTGGCCACCCCGCCGATGGCGATTTAGACCTCTCAACCCTCGACGATGGCCTGCCCCCCTTGCCCGATGGCTACGGGGACAGCCGCATTGTACTGATGGCTCGCGACCCCCAGTGGGCCTACGCCTACTGGGATACCCCCGATAGCCATAAGGCTGAACTGCGCCGCCAGGGGGGCGAACACTTGGCCCTACGGCTCTACGATGTCACCGGCATTAACCTCGACGACAAGGCCCCCCATAGCCTGCAACAGTTTAGCTGCGACGAGCTGGCGCGGGAGTGGTATATGCAGATTCCGGTGAGCGATCGCGACTATCAGGTCGAGATTGGCTACCTGGCGGGCGATGGCCGCTGGCTGGTGCTGGCGCGCTCCAACACCATTCGCATTCCCCCCGTCTACCCCTCTAATTGGACAGAGGAGCATTTTCTCACCGTGACCTGGGACGAAAATCTGCGGGGTAAGACCATCATGACCCTGGCAGATCCCTTTCACCCCGATGCTGGTGCCGGTCTCCATGAGCAGCTCTATGCCCTGGCCCAGGAGGGTGAAGCGCTACGCATTGATGGGTCTCTGTTTGGTTCTATGCCCCATGTTGCCGGTTCTATGGCACCACCCGTCAGCTCGTTTATTTTCCCCTCCGGGGCTGGTCTGGGCGCGGCGGCTATGGTGCCAGGGCTGACCATGTCCGGGGTTTCTGGCTTGACGATGTCTGGGGTGGGCCTCTCTGGGCTAACGATGTCGGGAGCGGGCCTCTCTGGTTTAACCATGTCGGGCATGGGTCTCTCCGGGCTGACGATGTCGGGCATCGGCTTCTCTGGTTTAACCATGTCGGGGGTTGGCCTGGGGGCCTCAATGCCGCCCCTGCGGCCTCGCCAGTTTTGGCTGGTTGCCGATGCCGAGCTGATTGTCTACGGTGCCACCGAGCCCGATGCCACGGTGACCATAGCGGGTAACCCCATTCAGCTCACTGAAGAGGGCAC